>CALFYN010000311.1 GCA_937952345.1 uncultured Acidobacteriota bacterium | reverse complement strand
ATCGTGGAGATGATTACCGAGGCCAAGTCCGGCCACCCGGGCGGTTCGCTCTCGGCCGTGGAAACGCTGGCCGTTCTTTACCTCGAAGTGATGCGCCACGATTCGAAGAACCCGCAATGGGCGGAACGCGACCGCTTCATTCTCGGCAAGGGGCACGCCTGCCCCGTGCTCTACGCCACGATGGCCGAATGCGGCTATACGCCGGTGGATGAGTTGAAGACGCTTCGCAAGATGGGCTCCATCTATCAGGGGCATCCGGACCGGCGTTTCATCCCGTCGCTCGAAGCCTCCACGGGGTCGTTGGGACAAGGACTCTCGGTGGCCATCGGAATGGGCCTGGCCGCACGCATGGACGGCAACCCGTCGCGCACTTATGTCATGTTGGGCGACGGCGAAATTCAGGAAGGCCAGATCTGGGAAGCGGCGATGTTTGCCTCCTTCCACAAGCTCGACAACATCGTCGCCATCGTGGACTACAACAAGATCCAGTTGGATGGCTTCGTGAAGGACATCATGGAACTGGAGCCGCTCGCCGACAAGTGGCGCAGCTTCGGGTGGCATGTCATCGACGTCAACGGGCACGACTTGCTGGCGCTGCGCGGCGCCTTCGCCGAAGCAGCCTCCACCAAGGGCAGGCCCACCGTGCTGCTGGCGCACACCATCAAGGGCAAGGGCGTGTCTTTCATGGAAAATAACCCTAAATTCCACGGAATGGCCCCCACCAAAGACGAATGCGAGAAGGCATTGAAGGAGCTGGCGTAATGGCGGCAAAAACCAAGTTTGAATTGAAGATGGGCGGCGCCACCCGCGAGGCGTTCGGCAAGACGCTGGTGCAATTGGGACGTGAGAACAAGGACGTCGTCGTCTGCGACGCCGACCTCTCCAAGTCCACCATGGTCCATTGGTTCGCGCAGGAATTCCCCGAGCGGTTCTTCACCTGCGGTATCGCCGAGGCCAACATGGTCGCCATCGGCGCGGGGCTGGCATCCGCCGGGAAGATCCCGTTTGTCGCGAGTTTCTCGGCATTCGTTCTCACCAAGGGCTTTGAGCAATTGCGAGTCACCGTGGCCTACCCGAACGTGAATGTGAAGGTGGTGGGTACGCACAGCGGCATCTCCATCGGAGAAGACGGGCCCTCGCAAATGAGTATCGAAGATCTCAGCCTCGCTACGGCCCTCCCCGGATTCACGGTGATCAGCCCGGCCGATGAAGTGTCGATGGCCGCGTTTGTGCGGCTCGCCGCGGCGCATGATGGTCCTGTGTTTCTGCGCGCCGGACGCGCCAAGGTCCCTGTGGTGTACAGCCCTGACCAGCAGTTCGCCATCGGCAAAGCCATTGAGTTGGTGGAAGGCTCCGATGTCACGCTGATCGCGCACGGCCTCATGGTGGCCGAGTCCATTCGCGCCGCCGAGATCCTCGAAGGCGAAGGCATCTCCGCCCGCGTGGTGGACATGCCCACCATCAAGCCGCTCGATTCGGATGCCGTCGCCAAAGCCGCCCGCGAAACCGGAGCCATTGTCGTCGGAGAAGAGCACCTGGTGGATGGCGGACTCGGCGTGAAGGTCGCGCAAGCGGCCGCCCAGACGCATCCCTGTGTCATGGAATTCGTCGGCGTCACCACGTATGCCGAATCGGGAACGCCCGACGGTTTGCTCCAGAAATACGGCATGACCGCGGCCAATATGGCTGCCGCCGCGCGCCGCGCCGTGGCTCGCAAAAAGTAGACAAAGCTCCCGGACAAGTGCGGTACACTGTCCGGGAATGAAACCTACGCTGGCCGGTGAATTGATCGCCGAGTTCCTCGGTACGATGGTCCTTCTCCTTTTCGGGTGCGGTGTAGTGGCCATGACCGTTCTCTTCGGGAAGGGTATTCCCGGCGAGGTGGTGAACGGCGGCTACACCAACATCACGCTCTGTTGGGGGTTGGGCGTCACGCTGGGCATAATGGTGGCCGGCAAGGTCACCGGGGCGCATCTGAATCCGGCGGTTACCGTTGCCCTCGCCGCCTTCCGCGGTTTTTCGTGGGGGAAGGTGATCCCGTATGCCATCGCCCAAACGGCCGGTGCGTTCACCGCCGCCGCACTCGTGTTCTGGAATTACCGGCCCGCGTTTCAGAAATTCGATCCGGCGCTCGAAAAGACCGCCGGCATTTTCGCCACATTTCCGGCTTTTCCGGAAGTGCCGTTTGCCGGGTTCCTTGATCAGGTGATCGGCACGGCGATTCTGTTGTTCGTTGTGTTCGCCATCACTGATGAGCGCAATCAGCCCGCTGCCAATCTGACGCCCGTGCTGGTGGGCTTGACGGTGGTGGCGATCGGCATGTCCTTCGGCGCGCTGCATGGCTACGCCATCAATCCGGCGCGAGACATCGGCCCGCGACTCTTCACCGTGCTCAGCGGCTTCAAGAACAACGGGCTCACGGATGGCAGCGGCGTGTTCTGGGTTCCTCTTGTGGCTCCCATCGTAGGGGGCTTGCTGGGCGCGGCGCTCTACGATTTCGCCCTGCGTCCCCATTTGCCCAAAGTCTAAACAGAGCGCCTGGCCTACGGCTGGTCGATATGGAAGTGCGGGCGGCGGCAGTGCAGGCACTCGAACAGATATGCCGTCGGCCCCACGTCAAGGTGCAGCGACTCCAGCAGATCCATGGCGGCGCGCCCGGTGATCTTCATCTCAAACCGGATGTAGTTTAGCAACGCGCCTTCGCGCTCGCGGAAGTCTCGGCGTAGTTCCGTGAGTCCCACCGGCGCGTGAAATGCAGTCGCGTCTTCGCAGCACATCGGCCATTGCTCGATCTGCCAGGCGTTGTACCCGGGAGTGCGCCGGCATAATTCGTCATGGATCTCCTCGGTCGCATCCGTGGATAACCCTTCCTCATCGACAAAGGTGGCAGCAAAGGCCGCCGCCGCCGATCCATCGGCGATGCACCACGGGCAAATGGCGTCGTCGAGTTCCTGCTCCGCGTATACCGGACCCTGGTAAATGAAACCGCGCGCCTGCCGGCAACGGCGGCATACGTTCGCCGACTCGGCCACGCTGCCCGTGCGGATGGGATCGGGATGATATCGAAAATGGGGAAGCGTCATATCCATCAACGCCCCATCAAGTGCTTTCGCAGAAACTCGTACGTGCCCACGCCGTGTATCTCGTGCGGCCCGTCGAAGTACTCGATGGTGGTGCGGTCTTTCCACCCCATCTGCGAGTAGAAGCGATACACCTTCGCGTATTCGAAGGCCACCCACTCATCCCACCCGACGCCGTCGCGATGCCCGCGTTCCACCATGAAAGGCCGCGGAAAAATAAGCGACGCCAACTCCGCGTAATTGGCCAGATGAGCGAGGTTGAACTCGGGGATGTCGTATTCCTGCGTGAGCGGATAGACGAACGGCGCATCGAGCGAGGCCACCTTCCACACCCACTCGTTGAAGTTGCCGGAGTTGATGGACAGCGCGTAATTGGTGAGCAGCGCCGGGATGCGTTGCGCCGTGAAGCCGCCATAAGAGAGGCCGTAGAAGCCGATGCGTTGGGCATCGACGAAATCGAGTGAGCCCAGCCATTCGAGAATCCGCTGATGTTGCCCCGCGATGAAGGAGAACTGTGACAACGCCCACGGGTGGGCCTTGCGGTTGATCTGCCGGAAGCGGTCCCCCAGCACGTACGGATTCTGCGGCGAGAAGGTGACGAAGCCCTGCTCCGCCAAACGCACCGCGAATGCTTTGTAGATGGGATTGCCGCCGTGCGGATTGGCGATGTCGGAGGGGCGGCCTTCCAGCCCATGCTGGCAGACCACCGCCGGGAGCTTGCCCTGCGCGTTCTTGGGCACAAGGAGGATGCCGTACGCCGGCACATCCTTCCACACATCAAGCACCACTTCATAGCCGCGAAAGTTCGGCTCATCATACAGCAGGCGCGTGCGCGCGTTGGCAGGCACATTGGGATCCGGCAGACGGCCGATGAGATCGCGCCAGATGTGTTCGCGGTATTGCGCTGTGGATGCGGTCCAGGCGGCGGTGGAAGTGCGGTCGGCCTTCGACCAGAACTCGGTTCGCGCCTTCGGCGACTCGCGAATGATGCGGCGCGCGTATTCGATCACGTTGCCGAACTGGCGTTCGAAGCGCGCCGTGTCGGGTGTCAATTGCAGCTTCGCGGGCGCGGGCAGGGAAGTCGTGTTGAGCAAAGCCTGCAACGCGGGTTTGGAGAAAGCGGATGTGCTGGCAATGAGCGTGGGCTTCGCGCCTTCGATGCGCGCGATCTCCGCCTCCACTTCCGATTGCGCGATCGGCGCCAGCGAGCCGTGCGGCGCAGCGCCGCGGCGATCCGTCGCTTCCTTGGGCGGCCCATCGACACGCGGGCCAGGAGCGGCTTCAATAATCAGCTTGCGAGGCAGAATCAGCGAAGCGACGGCGGCATCGCGGTAATCGGGCAGCAGGCCCCACACGTCGCGGTACACAGGCTCTTTCCACAGCGCATCGCGCGGCCCGAAGTAGCCCGACACCAGCGCGGCGGAGATGGAAGGATCGAGCGCCGCTGCGTGCATCGCAATCAACCCGCCTTCCCCGTACCCCGCGATGGCCTTCGGGATCTTCAGGTCCTGCGGGAATGCGGCGAGCGCTCTCTGCACTTCGATGCCGATAATGTGCCGCCCCAGCGGATAGAGTTGCCGCCAGAGAAATTCGCGGTGCGGCATGTTCGTCATGCGCACGCCAGGAAGGCCGGAGAAGGTGGCCTCACGGTCCATGATCTGCGGGATGAGAACGGCCGCACCCGCGGCTACCAGCGTTGCCGGTGCGCCCTGCGCGAAAGCTTCGGGTGTTTCGCCCGCGTCCGGAATGGCGACGATGAACAGCTTCGGCGGGCCTTTGGGTTCCAGCAGGATGCCCTCGCCGTACAGCGAGTCGACCACCTGCCAGCGTACCCGATGGCTGCCCAACCGCTCCATGGGCCGGCGATCGAGCCGCTCCGTCGCGCCGAGAATGTAGGCGAGGCGTTCGCGCGTGGGCTTTGCAGGCGGGCGCTGGTAGCCGTCGAGGAAGCGGTGGATGCCGGAGACAACGAGATCCGCGCTGTCGCCTTTCCATTCGAGCGGCTGCGTGCCGGGCACGGTTTGCGCGCAGAGCGCGAGTGGGAGCAGAGCGGGCCAGAAGCGCATCTTCTCATGGTAGTCTTGTCCCCATGCGATTTCTCTACATGGCGTTGCTTGCGATTCCGGCCTGCTGCGCCGATCCGATTTTCGAACTGGCGAAGCAGCCGGCTTCGGCCGAGTTCCGCGCTGCCGTGGAGCGGCTGATGAAAGCCGAAGACATCGCCGCCGGGCGCGCCGTGTATGGCGAAGGCGCGAACTTCGTGTGGGTCACTGAGGCGGACGCGCAGCCGGAACTGTTCGTGGACAATGCGGCGGTGGGCAAGTTGACGGCAGTCACCGGCTCGAAGCGATGGGTACATGTAGGCCGCATGAGCCCAGGCACTTCGCATGCCTTCCACTACGTTGTCAACGGCAAGACGTGGGGAGGGCGCAACGACGTGCCCGCCTATCTGCCGGATTGCTACGAAAAGCCCGGCGTGCCGAAGGGCAAGCTGTCCGAAAAGCTGGTGCACACCTCACGCATCTATGAGGGCATGACCAGCGATTACTGGATCTACGTGCCCGCGCAATACGATGCATCGAAGCCCGCGGCGCTGATGGTGTGGCAGGATGGCCAGGGCCACACGAATCGCGATGGCGCGGCGCGCACCTTGAACGTCATCGACAATCTCATTCATCAGAAGAAGATTCCGGTGATGATTCAAGTGTTCATTTCGCCCGGCATGGTCGGCTCGCGGCGCATGCGCAGCATTCAGTACGACACGGTGAACGACACCTACGCGCGCTTTCTGCGCGATGAAATTCTCGCCGAGGTGCAGGCCAAATACAACATCCGCAAAGACGGCTACAGCCGGGCCATTGCCGGCAATTCCTCGGGCGGCATCTGCGCCTTCAACGTGGCGTGGCATCAGCCCGATCAGTTCAGCCGTGTGCTCTCGCGCGTGGGCAGCTTCACCAGCATTCAGTGGAAGCCCGGCGTGCTGGAGGGTGGCAACGTATATCCGTTCAAGATCCGCAAGGAGCCGAAGCGCAATATCCGTGTTTGGCTGCAGGATGGCAGCGAAGATCTGGAAAACAGCCACGGCAGTTGGCCGCTGCAAAACATCCAGATGGCGAACTCGCTGAAGATGCGCGACTACGATTTTCACTTGAGCTGGGGCGGCGGATCGCATAACTCGGCGCATGGAAACGCGGAGTTGCCGGCGGCGATGGAATGGCTGTGGCGCGACTACGATGCGTCGCGGACGGAGCAGGTTTTCACGCAAGAGCCGGGCGAGAAGGAAAAGCCGATGTTCCGCGTGATGAAGTTGAACCGTTAGCGGTTGAAGAACGGCGGCCAATCATGCTCAAATAAGAGTTACACCTTCCCAGAGGAGCAACCAACCTTGGATCACGCTTTGCTCGCCCTGGAGGACGGAACCGTCTTCGAGGGCCGCGGCTTTGGTGCGCGCCAACAGCGCTTCGGAGAGGTCGTTTTCAATACGTCCCTCACCGGCTATCAGGAAGTATTCACCGATCCATCCTATACAGGGCAAATCGTAACCCTCACCAATCCTGAAATCGGAAACTACGGAACCAACCTCGCCGACTGTGAATCGGCCCGGCCCTACATTGAAGGGCTGGTGGTGCGCGAGTTCGCCGAAGTGGCGTCGAACTGGCGCAGCGAGGAAACGGCTAACGAGTTTCTCACCCGCCATGGCATCCCAGTCATCGCCGAAGTGGATACGCGGAAGCTGGTTCGCAAACTGCGCATGGGCGGCGTGCTGCGCGGCGTCATCGCCAGCGCCAGCGAGGATCCCAACGAATTGATTGCGCGTGCGCGGCGCTCGCCTTCCATGGCGGGGTTGGACCTGGCCACGAAGGTGTCCACCGGCTCGCCGTACGACTGGACGGAATCCGTTGCGCCCTGTTCGCCCAGCGAACGCATCGGCGCGCGGGCGGAAGCGCAGTTCAAAGTGGTGGCGTACGATTTCGGCATCAAACGCAACATTCTGCGGCGGCTGACGCATGCGGGATGCCAGGTGACGGTGGTTCCGGCGGGCACCCCGGCCGAAGACGTGCTGGCCCGCAAGCCCGATGGCGTATTCCTTTCCAACGGACCCGGCGATCCGGAGCCGCTCGAATTCCAGGCCGCTCAGGTGCGCAAACTGATTGGCAAAGTGCCGATTTTCGGCATCTGCCTGGGCCACCAGATTCTCGGCCTCGCCATGGGCGCCAGGACGTTCAAGCTGAAGTTCGGCCATCGCGGCGGAAATCATCCAGTGCTGAACCGGCGCACCAACAAAGTAGAGATCACCTCGCAGAATCACGGCTTCGCCGTCGATGCCGACTCCGTCAAGGACAGCGAAGTGGAATTGACGCACATCAATCTGAACGACGATACGGTGGAAGGGCTTCGCCATCGCAACCACCCCGTCTTCTGCGTGCAGTATCACCCCGAAGCCGCTCCAGGTCCGCACGATTCGCACTATTTGTTCCAGGATTTCATCCAATTAATGCAGGATTCGAGAAGGTCTTAACACTAGGATGCCCAGACGCAACGACATCCACAAAATCCTCATCGTAGGTTCCGGCCCCATTGTCATCGGCCAGGCCTGCGAATTCGATTATTCCGGAACGCAGGCTTGCAAGGCTCTGCGTGCGGACGGTTACGAAGTGGTGCTGATCAATTCCAATCCCGCCACCATCATGACCGATCCGAACCTGGCCGACCGCACCTACGTGGAGCCGCTCAGCATCGCCTATGCGGAAGAAGTGATTCGCAAGGAACGGCCCGACGCATTGCTATCGACCGTCGGCGGGCAGACCGGCCTGAATCTCTCCGTGGCGCTGGCCGAGGCCGGCGTGCTGGAAAAGTACAACGTGGAATTGATCGGCGCGAAGATCGACTCCATCAAGAAGGCCGAAGACCGGCTTCTGTTCAAGGATGCGATGCGCTCCATTGGCTTGGAGACACCGCAATCGCAGCTTTGCACCAATGTGGAAGCGGGGCTGGCGTTCGCGGCGAAGTACGGCTATCCGCTGATCCTGCGGCCTTCGTTCACACTGGGCGGAACCGGTGGCGGCATCGCCTACAACCGCGAGGATCTGCTGGACATTCTCGAGCGCGGGCTCGATCTGTCGCCTGTCCATGAAGTGCTGATTGAAGAGAGCGTGCTCGGCTGGAAAGAGTACGAACTCGAGGTCATGCGCGATCTGGCGGATAACGCCATCATCATCTGCTCCATTGAAAACTTCGATGCCATGGGCGTGCACACGGGCGATTCCATCACCATCGCACCCGCGCAGACGCTCACCGACCGCGAATACCAGATGATGCGTGACGGCGCGCTCGCCTGCCTGCGCGAGATTGGCGTCGATACCGGCGGATCGAACGTGCAGTTCGCCATCGACCCGAAGACCGGGCGCATGGTGATTGTGGAAATGAATCCGCGTGTGTCGCGCTCCTCGGCTCTGGCTTCGAAGGCCACCGGCTTCCCCATCGCCAAGATCGCCGCAAAGCTGGCCGTCGGCTACCGCCTGGATGAGATCAAGAACGACATTACGCGCAAGACGCCGGCCTGCTTCGAACCGACCATTGATTACGTCGTGGTGAAAATCCCGCGCTGGCAGTTCGAGAAATTCCCGGGATCGGAACCTGTGTTGGGAACACAGATGAAGTCGGTCGGCGAAGTCATGTCCATCGGCCGTACCTTCAAACAGTCGTTGGGCAAAGCCATTCGCTCGCTCGAAACCGGCAAGTCTTCCACGGCCGAGGTGTTCGACGAGGATCTGATCCGCCAGCGTCTGATTACGCCGAATCCGGAGCGGTTGGGATACATCCGCTTCGCCTTCGAAAAAGGCTACACGGTGGAGCAGGTGCACGAACTTACTTCAGTGGATCCGTGGTTCCTGCGCCAAGTTCACGAAGTGGTGACCTTCGATGCGGAGCTTGCCCGCAAGCCGCTGGAAAGTGTCGACCGCCTCACGATGCGCAAGGCGAAGCGCGATGGACTCTCCGATTCGCGCCTCGGCCGCATGTGGGGCAAGACGCCGCTGGAACTGCGTGCCCACCGCAAGGCGATGGGTGTTTCCGCAGTCTTCAACCGCGTGGATACCTGCGCGGCGGAGTTTGAAAGCTTCACTCCGTATCTCTATTCGAGCTATGAATCCGAGTGCGAAGCGGAGCCTTCCGACCGCAAGAAAGTCATGATTCTGGGCTCCGGTCCGAATCGCATCGGGCAGGGAATTGAGTTTGATTATTGCTGCTGCCATGCGTCCTACGCGCTGAAGGAATTCGGCGTCGAGTCGATCATGGTGAACTGCAATCCGGAGACGGTGTCCACGGACTACGACACTTCGGATCGCCTCTACTTCGAGCCGCTCACGCTGGAAGAGGTGTTGAACATCTACGACACCGAAAAGCCCGATGGCGTGATTGTGCAGTTCGGGGGGCAGACGCCGCTGAATCTTGCGCTGCCGTTGAAGCGCGCCGGAGTTCCCATCATCGGCACAGACCCCGCAAATATTGACCTCGCCGAAGACCGGAAATTGTTCGGAAAGCTGCTGGAGGAATTGGGTATCCCCTCTCCGGCGAACGGCACGGCCACCAGCGAGCAGCAGGCAATCGATGTGGCGCGCTCCATCGGGTTCCCCGTTCTGGTGCGGCCATCCTATGTGCTGGGCGGGCGCGCGATGGTAATTGCCTACGATGAAGACACAGTGCGCCGCTACATGCGCGAGGCTGTGGTGTTCTCGCAGGCCCGTCCCGTGCTCATCGACCGTTTCCTCGAAGACGCCACCGAGGTGGATGTCGATTGCCTCTCCGATGGCGAGGACGTGCTGATTTCCGGCGTCATGGAGCACATCGAAGAAGCAGGCGTGCATTCGGGCGATTCGTCCTGCGTGCTTCCTCCAACTTCCATCACGGCTGCCGAGCGTGCCACCATCGAAAGCTACACCGTGCGGCTGGCCCGCGCGCTGCAGGTGGTGGGATTGATGAACGTGCAGTACGCCATCAAGGACGGCACGGTGTTCGTGCTGGAAGTGAACCCCCGTGCTTCGCGCACAGTGCCTTATGTATCGAAGGCGACCGGGATTCCGCTGCCGAAGGTGGCCGTGGGGCTGATGCTGGGGCAGAAGCTGAAGGATTTGGCGCATCTCACCAACGGACAGACTTCCGGCGTGTTGCCGGTGCCGCAGTACTTCGTGAAATCGCCGGTGTTCCCATTCGCGAAATTCCCGGGCGTCGATCCCGCGCTAGGGCCCGAGATGCGCTCCACCGGCGAGGTGATGGGCGTGGGGATGAACTTCGGCGAGGCGTTCGCCAAAGCGCAGTTGAGCGCGGGGACGCCGCTTCCCGATCAAGGCTGTGTGTTTATCAGCGTCAATGAGCGCGACAAACAGCATGCCGTCGAACTGGGGCGGAAGTTCACAGACCTCGGTTTCACACTGGCGGCGACACGCGGGACTGCCGCTGTGCTGCAAGCCGCGGGCCTGCCCGTGAAGACCGTGTTCAAGGTGAATGAAGGCCGGCCCAACGCGGTGGACTTGCTCAAGGGCGGTTCCCTGCAACTGGTCATCTACACCACCACCGGCGGCCATTCGTTCTCCGACGAAAAAGCCATCCGCCGTTTCGCGCTGACGTATCGCGTGCCGTGCATCACGACGATGTCGGGTGCGAAGGCCGCGGCCGAAGCCATGGCGTCGCGCCGCCGCGATCCGATCCGCGTGTGGACGCTGCAGGAGATACACGAGAAGGCGGAGTCTGCCGTACAATAGGCAGCGATGCTGCGAAGATCGTTTCTTGCCACGCCTGTATTGGCGCTGCGTGGGGCGCCGGTTATTGAGAAAATAGACCTCTTTGAATCGGGAAAGGACGGCTACGCGCTGTACCGGATTCCCGGAATCATCCTCACGCCGAGGGGCTCATTGCTCGCCTACTGCGAAGCCCGCAAATCCGAGCGCGGCGACTGGGGAACCATCGACATCATGCTGCGCCGCAGCACGGACAAGGGCAAGTCCTTCAGTCCGCGGCGCATGATATCAAGCGTCGAAGGCCCGGTCCAGAAGAACCCCGTGGCGCTGGCCCAGAACCTGGCCACTACGGGCGAAGTCACGTTCAATAACCCGGTCGCCATTCCTGACGCACAAACAAAAAGCATCCATTTCGTTTTTTGCCTGGAATACATGCGCGCCTTCTACATGCGTAGTGACGATGACGGCGTCACATTCACCAAACCGGAAGAAATCACGGCGGCATTCGATAAATTCCGGCCCGAATATCCCTGGAAAGTGCTCGCCACGGGCCCCGGCCACGGAATCCAACTCCGCTCCGGGCGGCTGGTCATCCCGATCTGGCTTTCCACCGGTACGGGCGGCCATGCGCACCGGCCTTCGGTGACCAGCACCATCTACTCCGACGATCACGGCAAGACCTGGCAGCGCGGCGAAATCGCCGTGCCCGATACACCGGAATGGGTTTTTCCCAACGAAACCACGGCCGTCGAATTACCCAGCGGCGAAGTGCTTTTGAACGTCCGCAGCGAATCGAAAGCGCACCGCCGGCTGCATACGCGCAGCAGGGACGGGGCCACGAAATGGTCGAAGCCGGAGTTTCATCCGCAATTGCTGGAGCCGATCTGCATGGGCAGCATCGTGCGATCCGGCAAATACATCCTGTTCTCCAACCCCGACAACCTCGACCGCGTGGACGGAAAGCCGCAGCCGGGAAAGAACCGCGACCGGCGCAATCTCACCGTGCAGGTATCGGAAGACGAGGCGCGCACGTTCCCTGTAAAGAAGGTGATTGAGCCCTCCTGGAGCGGCTATTCCGATCTTGCCGCCACGCCATCCGGCGAAGTCTACCTGTTCTACGAACGTGGCGCCACGGGCCAGGATCACTTCCGTACGGCGACTCTGACGCTGGCGCGTTTCCCCATCGCGTGGTTGCGCACGAGCTAGCTGCGTTTCGTCAGAATTTCCTTCACCCGCGCGGCGATCAGCATCTCCTCGCCCGGCTTCAGATTGTAGGGGAAGATGCCCAAGCCCTTCCACGGCGGATTGAAATTACGCATGTCGCTGGCTTCGATGGATGGTGTGCCGCTGCGCAGCAGGCCCACCATCTGCTCCAGTGAGAGGCCGAGTTTGGCTTCGTCCCACTGCACCGACAAGCGCGGCGAATGCGAAAAATCGTTGTTGGTAATGTATTCGGTCTTGACGGTCGGCAGCCCCTTCAACTGGGCCGCGATGCGGTCCAGCATGGCGTGCCATTCCCGCCGCTCGGCTTCGTGATCTTTCGCCAGGTACAATTCGAGCGCGGTCGTGATGCCGACGATCTCCTCTTTCCCCACCTTGGCGATGCGCGCGAAATAATTATTCGGAGCTGCATTCGCGTAGGCCTTCCGCACCCATTCCTTCTTGCCCAACAGCAGCCCGGAACACTGCGGCCCGCGCAGGTTCTTGCCGCCCGAAAACGCCACCATATCGACGCCCATCTTCACGAACTTCGACAGGTTGCTGGCGGGGGGAATCTCCGCGGCGGCATCGAGAATCACTGGCAATCCGGCCTCGTGGGCGATGCGCACCACTTCATCCAACTCCACCTTATGGCCGAGTACGTGGTGGCTGGCTACAAACGCGACAGCGGCGGTTTTCGGTCCGATCGCCCGCTTCATCTCATCGGCGGTCACCACATCAATCAGTTTGACGCCGACCATCCGGAACGCATGATCGTACATGTTCCGGTGCCGCTTCTGGATCACCATCTCGCTCTTCATTCCGGTGAGATCAGGCAGGCGGCTCATCTTCTCCTTGTCATCGCCTGCCGTGACGGCGCAGGTGGAAAGGCAAAGGGCGCAGGAAGCGCCGCTGGTGACGAAAGCGGCCTCCGCCCCGGTGAGCTCGGCGATGCGCTTGCCCGCCTTTTCCTGCAGTTCATGGATCGGGACGAAGTTGTGCGATGCTTCATCCATCGCCTGTCGGACGCGTTCATCCATCAGCGTGCCGCTGAGCGTAGTGATGGTGCCCACGGCATTGATGAAGGTGCGCACGCCCAATTTCTGGTAGATGGGAGCGGTGCGAAAACCGCCTGTCGCCGGAGCAGCCAGCACCGGAGCCGCCAGTGGGGTTGCCAGCACAGTTCGTCTCGATGGTCTTCTCATGATCTATAGAGTATATTCCACTCCCGTTGCTACCCTTGGAAATGCTATCATCGACCAGCGTTCCTGTTCCTAAAAAGGCATGTGCTCGTTGTCCATCCTCATGGCTCATGACGCTCCGTTCGGTCCGATAGGAGTATCAAAACCTTGCGAGTTCACCTCATCAATCCCAGCGATGTCGCTTTTGGCATCGGTGTCATCACCCCCCGCTGGCTGTACGTTCTTGCCGCCGCTACGCCCCGCGAATACGGCGACCCTTTGATTACCGACGAAACCCTGGAAGCCTTCAACCCTGAAACGGTTCAGCCCGGAGATGTTGTGGGCATCGGCATCCACACCGCCAATGTCTTCCGCGGCTTGCAGGTTGGCAAGATGGCGCGCGAGCGCGGCGCTTATGTGGTGTACGGCGGTATTCACGCCACGCTGTATCCCGACGAGCCGCACGAACTCGGCGGAGCTCACGCCGTCGTCAAGGGAGACGGCGATTCGGTATGGAGCAAGGTGTTGGCGGACTGCAGCAACAAGACGCCGCAGCGTGTGTATGAAGGCGGGCGAGTGGGCGCGGATCGTTTTCTGAAAGCCCGCTGGGATCTGTTGCCGCCGAAGAGCTACATGTGGGCATCGGTGCAGACCGTACGCGGCTGCCCCAAGCACTGTTCGTTCTGCTCCGTCTGGCGCACGGACGGGCAGAAGCCCCGCATGCGCACCTCCGATCCGGTGATCGAAGAGATCGTGCAACTGCGCCGCCGCGGGTTCCGCTTCATTGCGCTGGCAGACGATAACTTCTATCCCGTCTCCTTCACCGATCTCGAACTGGCGCGCAAGCAAAATAACCCGGAACGCATTGCGGAACTCGAGAATCTCCGCGCCGAGCGTTTCCACCTGATGGAGCGCCTCGCCGAACTTCCCTCCGACATGATCTTCTTCACGCAGATCACCATGGAAGCGGCCGAGGATCCGGCATTCCTCGAAGCGATGCGTAAGGCCCGCATCAAAGGCGCGCTGGTGGGTGTGGAAGCAGTCACGCCCGAGGGACTCAAGTCCGTCTACAAGGATTTCAATCTCGCCGGTGACAAACTCGCTGAGCGCCTGCGCACCTTCAAAGAGCACGGCGTCCACGTACTCGGTTCCTTCATCTTCGGCCTTTCCACCGATCGCGCCGAAACCTTCGATGCCACTGCGGCGCTGGCCAAGATGGCGAAACTCACCTTCGCCCAGTTCGTGATGATGACACCGTTCCCCGGCACCGTGGATTTCCAGCGCTGGGAAAAAGAGCAAGGCGACTCGATCGGCAAGGTGCAAGGGGTTCCGCTGAATCGCTACTGGCTGATTCCGGGGCACCTGCGTCCGAAGCTGTACACGCCGCATCCCACCATGAGCCCGGATGAAATCCGCATGCGCACGCAACGCGTATGGGACGATTTCTACAGCCTCAAAGCGATTTGGGCCCGCGCCGATTGCGTGAAGAGCCTCAAATCGCGGCTGGCGTTTGTGCTCATCTCAAAACTCTACCGGCAGATGTACGCCAACACCGGTATCGCCACCGATAGCGCACGGCGCAAGAGCGCCAACCGTTGGGCCCGTTGGATCGCCAAGCCCTGCCGCTTGCTGTTCCAGGGCAAGCCCATGCCCGAGTTGAATGTGCCGCCGTCGGGTGGATCCTCGCTGCCCATTCTCGGCCAATCCTAAACGCGCTCAATCGGACGGGTCCAACTCGATCAGGTATTCCAGTTTTTCCTGCTTCAGCGGGACGGCCTTGTTGTAGATCACCATTCCCGGCGCATTCACGCGGATCACCGCCTCAGAGGCGTCGGTCTTGAAGCGGAACGTCACTGTGCCTGACGATGCGGGCTTGGTCTGCACCTGTCCGCTGTACGATACACGCACGCTCGCCTCTTCCACCGCCGATCCGTCCGCGGCCTTCACCAGTGTCACCGTCAGAACATATTCCTTCGCCGCTGTTTTGCGTTTCGGCGCCGCGGAAGGTTCGGGTGGTGCAGGGGACTGCTGTCCCACACTCAGCCACACAAAGCAGCACGCCGTAACCAACCATGCGATTCGGCTCATCACGCACCTCCCCCTGCTACCTGTCCGCCGATTCGTCCAACGTCCGCAACACTTCGTCGTGGAATGGCCTGTCTTTCAAGCTCGTCCGCGACCCGGGAAAATAGACCAGCGTCAGCATCACACCGCCATCGTCCACGCGCGACATGACCAGCGACACGCGGCTGCGATCCTCCAGCCGCACGTTGTCGATCATCGGAAAATCGAACGGGCTCACCGTAAACGAGAGCCGTTTCTCTCCATCGAGGGCCTTCTCATTCGGCCGCACCGACAGCACTACATCCACTTCCGTCTGGCGGCGCAGATCCGTCACTTCGGGATTCGTCATCACATCGACGCGGAACCATCTGTCGTGCAATCCGGTGGAAGCGCTGCAATGGCCCTGAATCACCTGGAGTGCGATGTTCTCCCTCTCCAACGTGTCGAAATCCACGTAGCCTTCCTTGGTGCACCCCGATTCCCGCAGCGCATCCAATTCGCGAGACGCAATATCCTGCGCCAGTTTCTGCAAGCGTTTGCGCTGCGCGATGGTGGACTTCCTGTCGCTCCACGCCTCCATGTACACCTGCCGCAACAGCGGTTCGAGATCGATGGACTCATGGAAGTTGTAAGCGAGCAATTCCAGATTGAGAATGCGCGTATCCAGATCCCCTCTCCCCGGCCCGATGAACTGTTCAATCACTTTGCCGAACATATCCTTGCGCAGATTGCTTTCGGCTTCTTCGCGGCGGCTCAGCAATTCCACATACGCGCGGCGCCGCTGGTCTTCCTGCAACGCACGATTCGCTACGAATCCCAGCCCAAACAGGGCGAGCGGCATGAGCGCAGTGAGCAGAACCTGCAACTTGTCCCAGCGGTCCCGTGATTTTTTCTCGGCATCGGCCATGGGAGTCACCTCCGGCGCAGGATCCACCGTCCGCCCGCCTGCACGAGTTCGAAATCATAGGCCGTGGGCTTGTCGTAGGAATACAGTTGGCCAACCGCGCGCCGCCCGCCGGCATTCACCTCCAATGTGCAGGCTCCCGTTGTCTTCGCGAACAACCGGTAGACTCCTTCGGCGTCCGTCGTGCCGGCGGGTGTTTCGCCGCCACAGCGCAGGACAACGCCGGCGCCCCGCACGGGTTGCCCTCCCTCGAGAATTCTGCCGTAGACATGGCCCGCACGCGCCATCTCCACGGAAAGCCATCCGAGCAGCAGCCACGCCGGAACACGACTCATGGCGAGCCTCCTTGATGGTTCTGTGTACCAATAGTGACGCTCGTTTCCATTTCGTTTCATACTCAGGAACAGGATGCTTTTCGCTCTTCTTCTTCTGCTGCCGCTTCCTGCGCAAACGCCGGAAAAGGCCACCCTCGATGGGACGGTGGTGAATTCCGTCACCGGCGAGCCGGTACGCAAGGCTTCGTTGACGCTGGAGCCCACGGCGAAGGGCGAACCCTTGGCCGCCACGGCAGGGCTCGACGGCAAGTTTCTGTTTGCGGAAGTGCCCGCCGGCGTCTACCGGCTCATCGTCAGCAAAGAAGGCTTCGCCGGCACTACCATCGGCGCAAAGAGCGGCCCACCCGGTTTGCGAGAACCGATTACACTCGCCGCGGGCGATCGCAAAGCCGCTTATTCTGTGAAGCTGACGCCCCTTGGTGTGATCACGGGCCGTGTGCTGGACACCGACGGCGATGCCATCCGCGGCATTCCCGTGGCCGCACTCACGTATCACTACACCAGCAAGGGCAGGGAATTCCGCGAGGTGCGCACGGCCACCACGAATGACCTCGGCCAGTTTCGCATCTTCGATCTCAACCCCGGCAAATACTTTGTCCGCACATCTCCGCGCAATCCGATGCGGGTTCGCGTGGAAAGAGACGACGCCCAGTTCTACATGTCGCAGTATTATCCCGGTGTGCCCGAAGCGCGCGGTGCAAGCATGATCGAAGTGCAACCCGGCCGTGAGGCGAGCGGTATCGAGTTCTCGCTGCCCAAGACGCGTTACGCCAACATCAGCGGACGCATTCATGTCCCCGAGGGCGCGACCAACGTTTCCATCGGACTGATGTCGGCCAGCGATACGGGCACATCCACCTCCACTATTTCGCTGGAAAGCCAGGAAAGCAAGTTTCAGTTGATCGGTGTCGCGCCGGGCGCGCTACATGTTATCGGGAGTTATGTGGTGCACGGGCTGCGCCATTCCGCCAGCGTGCCGGTGCAGGTGATGTACGACGATATCTCGGGCATTGAGCTGAACCCGATTCCGCCAATGGATGTGCCGGGCAGCGTGCAAATCGACGGCGCCACAACGACGAAGCTTTCCGATGTGCGCATTACCCTTGAAGGGCCAGGCCGCAGCATCACCGCGGTTGTCGAAGATCAGGGTCGCCTGCTATTTCGCGGCGTTGAGGCGGGCGTCTACCGCATCGACCCGGGCAGCTATTCCGCGCTCTATCTAAAATCCGCCCAATGGGGCACAGCCGATGTCACGGCGGGTGAGATCGATCTGCGTAACGGGCTTCCGCCGCGTTCGGATATCACGGTGGTGCTGAGCGCCGAAGGCGGCGAAGTCACGGGCGCCGTGCACGATGACGAACAGAAACCAACCTCCGCCACCGTGGCCCTCGTCCCCACCAGTGGCTATCGCTCCCCGCCATTTTTCAAGTTCGCCACCGTGCAGGATTCCGGCGCATTCACCATCCGAGGCATCGCCCCCGGCAGCTACAAGATCTACGCCTGGGACAAAGCTGACCGCAACGCGGTGATGTACGACCCTGCGTTCCTCCCGCAATTCGATGCGGCGGCGAAGACCCTCGAAATCGCCAGGGGCGAGAAGAAATCCGTCGATCTGGTGCGCATCGTGCTGCCGGAAGCGCTTCGCTAGCATTAAGAACGTAAAGCTTCCTCCATTTGTGTAACCCAATCCGTCATGGGCGGTGTCTTCCAGTGCATGAGTCCAATCCGGCGCGTCTTCCTCGCCACGTGTGTGGCCATGGGGTTATACGCCCAAACCCTGTCGCAAAGCGGAACCATCCGGTCCAACCAGCAGCCCATTCCCGGCGTCACCATTACTGCCACGAACGGTTCCATCAGGCTTACCGCCATCACAGATGAAGCCGGCCAGTACCGCATCGACAAACTCACCCCCGGAACCTGGAAGTTCACCCTACAGGCGATTGGCTTTCAAACAGCCACCAAGGACGTAGAAATTGCCGCGGGTGCCGCCCCGCGGGAATGGACTCTCGATCTTGCCGTACGCCGCGCGCCCCCACAGCGGCTGGCCCGGGGGCAGGGCTTTCAACGCCTCGCGGTGAATCGCGGGGAAAACGTCCAGGAAGTGGATCTGCAACCAGAACTGCCCGTGATGGAAGAGCAGCCGCAGCAAACCGCAGCCATCGGATCCAATGAGGCCTTCCTCCTCAACGGCAGTCTCAGTAACAACCTGGAAGGCAGCTTGCAGCGCGGCGAGATGGAGGGCAGGGAAGCGTTCCTGCGCGGATTCGGCGGCGGATTCCCCGGCGGCCCGGAAGGCCCGGGCCTCGGCGGCCCCGGAATGGGCGGCCCTGGAATCGGTGGACCGGGCGGTCCCGGCGGCGGTCCCGAAGGCGCCCGCGCACCAGGCGGCGGCGGCCCCCCCGGTGGTGGCGGTCCCGGAGGTTTTGCCGGCCGCGGCGGACCCGGCGGTGGACCGGGAGGAGGTAGGCCCAGTGGTGGTCCCGGCGGCCGTGGCGGACCTCCCGGACGCAGACCCGGTGGCCCCGGCTTCCGCCCCGAAGGCGCATTCGGCAATCGCGCCGGACGCGGCCAGCAGGGCATTCGCACGTCGCTCTCGTTCAACTTCCGCAACTCCGCGCTCGATGCCCGGCCGTACTCGCTCACCGGCCAGACGTTCGAAAAAGCCGAGTATTCCAACTACCGCATCAATCTCAATCTCGGCGGCCCGCTGCGCTTCGGCAAGCTCATCAATTCTCCCCGCACGTTCTTCTTCCTCACCTATTCCGGCTCCCTCGGCCGCAATCCGTTCAATGCGATTTCCACGCTCCCCGGCGATGCGCTGCGCAATGGCGATTTCACGGGACAACCGGCCATCTACGATCCGCTCAGCAACCTGCCTTTCGCCAACAACCAGGTTCCCGCATCGCGCATCAATTCCGCCGCGCGCGGGCTGCTCACCTTCTATCCGCTGCCCAATCAGCCCGGCGATGTGCAGAACTACCAGTTCGTCACTTCACTCAACAACTACACCAACCAGGTGGGCGCACGCGTCAATCGCGGCATCGGGTCGAAGGACCGCCTCGACGTCAACGTCAACTTCCAGTTCCGCGACGCCACCAACGCGCAATTGCTCGGCTTCCGCGATGACAGCGATGGCCTCGGCCAAAGCGTGTCGCTCGGCTGGACGCACAATTTCAACCGCTCCACCATTCACAGCACGCGAGTGAACTTCAGCCGCAACCGCTCCGAAACCATCCCGTTCTTCGCCTTCAAGACGGACGTCGCGCGGCAACTCGGCATTCAGGGCGTTTCGAGCGACCCCATCAATTACGGACCTCCGAACCTCACCTTCACCAATTTCGGCGCACTCAACGATGCCAGCCCCATTCTCCGCCGCGACCAGACGCTGGGCTTCACCGACAGCCTGCTGCTCGTGCGCGGAGCCCACAACATCACCTTCGGAGGCGGCTACCGGAGAATGCAGCTCAATCAGCGCACCGATCAGAACGCGCGCGGCACATTCAATTTCTCCGGGCTGGCCACCAGTGCGTTCGATCAAAACCGCCAGCCTTTAGCGCAAACCGGCTTCGATTTCGCCGATTTTCTGCTCGGGCTTCCGCAGTCGAGTTCGGTGCGTTTCGGCGGAACAAACACCTACTTCCGTGCCGGGGCATGGAACGGGTTCGCCATGGATGATTACCGCATCCGCAGCAACCTCACCCTCAATCTCGGCGTACGCTATGAGTTCTTCACTCCCTTCAGCGAGAAGTACGGGCAGATGGCAAACCTCGACCTCGCCCCGGCGCGCAATGCCGTGGCGGTGGTGACGCCGGGACTCGCAGGTCCGTATTCGGGAGTGTTCCCCGACGGGCTGATCGACACGGACAAGAACAACATCTCCCCCCGCATCGGCATTGCCTGGCGGCCCATTCCGAAAAAGGCACTGCAGATTCGCATGGGATACGGCATTTTCCATAATGGCGGCATTTATAATCAATTTCCCGCACGGCTCGCCGCGCAGCCGCCGTTTGCGCGCACGGCGTCCATCAATACCAGCCTCACGCGCACACTGACCATTCAAAACGGCTTCGCCACCGCTCCGTCTCAATCCATCACCAACTCCTACGCCGTCGATCGCGCCTATCGCGTCGGATACGCGCAGACCTTCAACTTCTCCGTACAGCAATCGCTGCCGCGCAATTTCATCCTGGAACTCGGGTATCTCGGAACCAAGGGCACTCGCCTCGATCTGCAACGCTTACCCAATCGAGCCGCCCCCGGCTCTCCGCTCACCGCCGAACAGCGCCGCCAGATCGGCAACGCTACCGGATTCACATACGACACCTCGGAGGGCAACTCCATCTATCACTCCGCGCAAGTGCGCCTCACGCGGCGCTTCTCGCGAGGCATCGCCGGCAACCTGCAGTACACCTACGGCAAGTCGTTGGATAACGCCTCCACGCTCGGCGGAGGTGGCGCTACGGTCGCGCAAAACGACAATGATCTGCGTGCCGAACGCGGGCGCTCCAGTTTCGATCAACGCCATCAGTTGAACCTGTTCTACATTCTCACCTCACCGGTTCGTCCCAACAGCACGCTGTTTGCGGCGAATCCGAAACTGGCCGCCATCCTGCGCAACTGGACGCTGAGTGGCGGAGTTACGCTGTCTTCCGGTACGCCCCTCACCGCGCGGGTGCTGGGCAATCAGGCGGACGGCGGAGGCACGGGGGCCACCGGCAGCCAGCGGGCCAATGCCACCGGGCAGCCGCTCTATGCGGGAACAGGCTTCTTCAATCTGGCGGCTTTTTCCATTCCGCCCGCGGGTACTTTCGGAAACTCCAGCCGCAACATCATCGATGGCCCCCGGCGCTTCTCGCTCAATGCCGGCTTCGGACGCAGCTTCGAAATCGCCGACCGCAAGAACATCGAACTCCGCATGGAGAGCCAGAATCTCACCAATACAGTGAGCTTCACCAACCTGGGCACAGTGGTCAACGCCATCAACTACGGGTTGCCCACGAATACTTCGAACATGCGTACCGTCAGCGGCTCCATCCGCTTCCGATTCTAAGAGGGACATGAGACTTCTTTTCGTCATCGCCACGCTTGCCGCCGCTCTGGCCCAGCAATCCGACGTCGTTTTCCGCACCACCACGAAGCTGGTTGTCGTCGATGTGTTCGTGCGCGACAAGGACGGCAAAGACATCCTCAATCTCACCAAGGACGACTTCACCGTCCTCGAGAACGGCAAGCCGCAGGCCGTGTCCATCTTCGAAATCCAACGCCTCGATCTGGAACGTCCCGCGGCTCCCATCGCCGCCGCCGTGCCCGCTCCAAAGCCCGATGAGCCGGCCCGTCCCAAAGCCATCACCACCGCGGCCGAAGGCAAGATCCAGTATCGCGACCGCCGCCTGATGGTGCTCTTCTTCGATCTCTCGTCCATGCCACCGGCTGACCAGATTCGC
>CALFYN010000310.1 GCA_937952345.1 uncultured Acidobacteriota bacterium | reverse complement strand
TTTGCCACCGGATGCCGCAATCGCAACGCCTTCGAAATCCACGGATCCAAAGGCATGCTGCGCTTCAATCTGGAGCGCCTCAATCATCTCGAATTCCTCGACGCCACCGAACCAGACGATAGCCAGGGTCTGCGCGATATCCTCACCGGCTCCGCCTTCTGGAAGCCCGGCCACATCATCGGCTATGAACACACGTTCATCGCCACGCTGGCCGAGTTCCTGCACGCCCTCGATCGCGGCGAACCGTTTCATCCCAATTTCGAAGATGGAGCCGCCGTGCAGCGACTGCTGGACGCAGTGGCTGTCTCGGCGGGATCGGGTCAGTGGTTGGAGGTGTGAACGCGCCGTACGAATGCGATGTTGCGCTCCGTGGCTTCGATGCATTGCTCCGGCCCCGTGTGCGCGCTCTCAAACACATACCAGCCTTCGTATTGAATGGCGCGTAGGCCGCGCACGGCAGCGGTCCAGTCAATGAATCCCGGCTCGGAGAGTAGCTTTTTCTCGTTCTTCAGGTGCACCTGGCAGATGTGCTCTTTGCCGATCGCGGCGATCCCCGGCACTGCCTGATCCTTGTGCTGGTAAAACTCCATGTTGTGCAGATCGTAGTAAACCTGCACCGCCGGATGATTCACCATCTCCACCAATTTGCGGCTGTCCACCGGGCTGAGCGAAGTCTCAAGGCCGAGCACGACTCCCGCATCGGCCGCGGCGGGCGCCACCTTCTGCAGATTCCGCACTACCGGCCCATAGGAACTCTCGTCGGTCACATTCGGACAGCGCTCGCGAAACGCGGCCACCAGCACCACCGATGCGCCCAGAAATTCCGCTGCCGTAATCGACCGCCGCAGGCTCTCTTCCGGATTCGTCATCAGTGAAGCGCCGGGCCCCCAAATTCCCGCCAGTGATGGGATTTGTATCCCCCAGCGAAACGCCTCGCGCTTCGTGGCCTGCAGCGTCGCCTTGTCCCACAGGTTGTAAGTCTTCCACCGCACCTGCAATTCCACGCCTTGCAGCCCGCGGATGCGGCTGGCCAATTCGAACACACTGAGATCCGGCTCGCGCATCATGCTCGCATGCCGGTGCCCGAATTTCAACGGAGGCGCCGCCGCGGCCAGCGGCAGCGCGCTCAGATACAGAAGGTCGCGTCTTCGCAATCCGCCCCTACTTCGCGCGTTTAGCGGTGAACTCGCGCGGTTCGCCCTGCCCGCCGGTGCGCTTGAACTTGATCTCATCGCCGGACACCGTTCCGGTGTACGTCCATTTCATCGTGTTGCCGCCGAATTCGCGGGTGAGGGTGAAGGAAACAGTATCGCCGCTGACTTTGCCGTCGGCAATGCTCGCGGGTTCCCCCCGTCCGCTGTCGATGGTGCCGGTGAGCGCGCCGCCGTCCGCTTTCAAATCGAACTTCTGCTCGCGTGGTGTGCCGTCGCGCCCCGGAACCTGAGCCGTCCACTTGCCAGTGACATCCGCCGCAAACAATGCGGTGGAAAAGACCAACAACAGGGTAAAAACCAGAAGCTTGTGGAGTCGCATAGTGTAAGACTATACGATTTTTCCAGCCGAATCGTTACAGGTGGCGCGTCAGTAGATCAGTTCCGACAGCCGCCCCGCCGCCAGCAGTTCGCTCTTCCGCTTCTGCCATGCTTCCTTCGATCCGGCCATGACGCACATCGCCTTCTCGAATTTCTCCAGTGCGTCCTTGAGGCCGGCGATGAAAACGTAGGTGTTGTCGTCCTTGATCATCTCCCACACCTCGAACTGCTGTTCCACCAGCAGCCGGTCCAGCGTCGGCGACGGATCCACGTACGGGCGCAAGCTCACCGCCTCAAACGCCTTGAACGACTTCTCGTTGTAGAAGAGGTTGAGATCCTTGTTGAGGTCGTTGTGGTAGAGCATCTCCATGCCGGTGCGCGCGCCGTAGAACAGCCGCACTTTGCCTTCCCATCCGCCGCGCTCTTCGTAAATGTGCCGCACGAACGCCCGGAAGGGCGCAATGCCGGTGCCCGTGCCGATCAACAATAGGTTCACGGACGGGTCGGCGGGAATGGTGAAGTGCGCGCCATAGGGGCCCGCGATGCGAATCGGATCGCCCGGCTGCGCGTCGCAAAGATAATTCGACGCCACCCCGGGAAAGCGCTCCCCGCTGATTTCATCAATATAGAAACAGCGCCGCACGCAGATGGAGATGGTATTCGACTTGCCCTCCTCTCCCTTGCGGGAACTGGCGATCGAGTAGAGCCGGAAATGGTATTGATTGCCGAACTCGTGCGGACCAGGCACGAGAACGCCGATGCTCTGCCCTTCGACGAAGTCGAATTCGCCTTCCGGCAACTCGATCACGAGGTGACGCACTTCTGCCTCTGTCTTTGGCGTGATGCGCTCGCTCTTCAGCAGCTTCGCCGTACAGGGGTTACTGATGTCGTACTCGCTGAGATGCACAATGGCCTTGCCCGGCCCAGGTAACGTTACCGGCATGAGTGTGTCTCCTTTTTTTCACAGTGGCCGTGGTTGCCGCAATTGCCGCAGCCTTCGGCCATGGGCTCCAGCACATCGTGGCCCTCGGGGAGGCTGTTGCGCCGCCGCAGGAAACCCTGCACCGCAAACCACAACGCCATCAGCACGAGAATGCTGGCCGCTGCCTTCAGAAATTCCAAAATCATGATTATCCCCCTCCTCCCATCCCGGCGAAGCCCATGAAGGCCAGCGACAGCATGCCGGCGATCATCAGCACCATGGCCGTGCCCTTGGCCATGTCGGGGACGTCGGAAAGTTCCAGCCGCTCGCGGATGATCGACATGATCACCAGTGCCAGCGTGAAGCCCATGCTCGAACCCAGCCCGAACACGACGCTCTGCGCGAACGAGTAATCGCGGGCCGTCTGGAACAGCGCCACGCCCAGCACCGCGCAATTCGTCGTGATCAGCGGCAGGTAAATACCCAGCGCGCGGAACAGCACTGGGCTTGTCTTCTTGATAAACATCTCCACCAGTTGCACCGTGGAGGCAATAATCACAATGTACGTAATAATCCGCAGATACTCGGCGTGGAAATGCACCAGCAATAGGTTGGTTCCGAATGCCAGGATGCTGGAAACAAAGATGACGAAGATCACCGACACGCCCATGCGCCAGGCGGTGGCGAACTTGCTGGATACGCCGATGAACGGGCAGATGCCCAAAAAGACGCTCAACACAAAATTGTTGATGAGCAGGGAATCGAGAAAAATGGCGCCCAGGGATGATTCGTTCATTGCGCTGCCTCCGCCAGTCTTTTCTTCCGGTCCTTCCACCAGGTGAACGCAAGCAGCCATCCCGCCAGCGTGAAGAATCCGCCCGACGGCAGCAGGAAGAGCACCC
>CALFYN010000309.1 GCA_937952345.1 uncultured Acidobacteriota bacterium | reverse complement strand
ATTAACGCCGATGCGGATTGGTTAGAGGACTTCCTGGGGAAGTGTGGATTCTTCGTTGCGTTGGGACCAGCGGTGGAGTGTTTGGCGGAGGTGGTCGAGTTGGACGGGTTTGGGGAGGAAGTCGTCCATTCCGGCGGAGAGGCAGCGTTCGCGGTCGCCTTCGAGGGCGTTGGCGGTCATGGCGACGATGGTGGTGCGAGGGCGGCGGAGGGCTGTTTCGCGGCGGCGAATTTCGGTGGTGGCTTCGTAGCCGTCGAGTTCAGGCATCTGGCAATCCATGAGGATGAGGTCGTAGGGTGCGGATTCCCAGCGCAAGAGGACTTCGCGGCCGTTGACGGCGAGGTCGGCGCGATAGCCGAATTTTTCAAGTAGACGCAAAGCGAGTTTCTGATTGACGGGGTTGTCTTCGGCGACGAGGACGCGCATGGGTTCGAGTTTCGGGACGGGTGCGCGGAGGAGGCGCGGTTCGGAGACGGCGGCCTCGATGCTGCGGACGCCGAGGCTGTTGGCGACGCTGAGGAGGAGGTCTTTGGGGCGGACGGGCTTGCTGAGGATGCTTTCGGCGCCGGCGGCTTCGAGCATGAGGCGGTCGGCACGGCGGCGGGAGGCGGTGAGGACGATGACGTGGACGGAGGAGAGATCGGGGTCGGCCTGGAGGGAGCGGGCGAGTTCGTAGGCGTCGGTGCCCGCGCCATGGTCGATGATGACGAGGCGGAAGGGGGCTCCGGCCTGGGCGGAGAGGCGGAGGATGTCGAGCGCGGCGGGGGCGGATTCGCAATGGCCGGCATTGAGGCCGGAGGCGGCGAGCATTTCGGTGAGGATGGCGCGGGCGGGTTCGTGGGAGCTGACGATGAGGACATTCTGGCGGTTGTTGGCTTCGAGGCCGCAGGCTTTGGCGAAGGTGGGAGCGCCGTGGGGGACTTCGACGGGGATGGAGAAGGTGAATGTGGTGCCCTTGGCGGGTTCGCTTTCGACCTGAATGGCGCCGCCCATTAATTGGAGGAGGCGGTGGCAGATGGCTAGGCCGAGTCCGGTGCCGCCGTATTTGCGGGTGGTGGAGGCGTCGGCCTGCATGAACTGCTGGAACAACTGGCCCTGTTTGTCCTTGGGGATGCCGATGCCGGTGTCTTTGAGGATGACGGTGAGTTCGGCGCGGTTGTCTTTCCAGGCGGAGACGCCGGCATGAATGCTGACATAGCCGGAGTCTGTGAATTTGACGGCGTTGCCCATGAGGTTGAGGAGGATCTGGCGGAGGCGGGCGGGATCGGCGATGAGGGTTTGGGGGACATCGGGGCCGATGTTCATGAGCAGTTCGATGCCTTTTTCGCGGGCTTTGGGGGCGAGGAGGCTGACGACTTCGCCGAGGTTGGATTCAAGGTCGAAGGGGACGCGTTCGATGTGGAGCTTGCCGGCCTCGATTTTGGAGATATCGAGGATATCGTTGAGGACGGTGAGGAGGGATTCGGCGGAATGGCGGACGGTTTCGGCGTATTCGCGCTGTTCGGAGCTGAGTTCGGTTTCGAGCAGGAGGCCGGTCATGCCGAGGACGCCGTGCATGGGGGTGCGGATTTCGTGGCTCATGTGGGCGAGGAAATCGCTTTTGGCGCGGGCGGCGAGTTCGGCGTTGCGGTGTGCGGCGCGGAGTTCGACGACCATGGACTGGAGTTCGTGCTCGGCGATTTTGCGGGCGGTGACATCGCTGATGGAGCCGGCCATGCGGCGGGCGCGGCCGTCGGCGCCCCAGACGGCGAGGCCGCGGGCGCGGAACCAGCCGTATTCGCCGTTGGCGATGAGGACGCGGCATTCGACGTCGTAGGGGATGCGGTGGCGGAGGTGGTCGCGGAGGGCTTTTTGGACGTCGGGGCGGTCGTCGGGATGGAGGCGGTAGGTAAAGAAGGTCATGGGGTCGGCGATGTCGTCCGCGCCGGCGCCGAGGAGTTCGAGGAAGCGCGGGGAGTAGTAGATGCTGCCGGCGCGGATATCCCAATCCCAGACGCCGTCGCTGGAGCCGCGGACGGCGAGTTCGAAGCGGGCTTTGCCGGCGCGGAGTTCGCGTTCGAGCTGTTTGCGGCGGGTGACGTCCTGGAGGAGCCAGACCTCGCCGTCCTCGTAGGCGTAAGCGGCGATTTCGAAGTAGCGTTCGATGCCGTCCTTGCGGAAGAAGCGGACGAGGCGCGGGGCGGGGAAGCCTTTGGCGCGGGCGTTTTCGTGTTGCTGGCGGGCGTCGGCGGCGCGGGAGCGGCCGAGGAGGCGGAACCAGTCGTCGACGGAGGAGATTTCTTCGCGGCGGTAGCCGGTGAGCTGTTCGACTTCGCGGTTGAGGAGGAGGAAATCGCCTTTGCGGAAGACAGCGCCGGCGGGGAGGTTTTCGACGAGGAGGCGCAATTGCTGTTCGGAGGCGCGGAGGGCCTCTTCGACTTTTTTGCGGGCGTCGATGTCGACGAGAGTGCCGAGGTAGCCGGTGAGTTCTCCGGTTTCGGCGTGGAGGGCGACGGCGCGGCAACTGGCCCAGACGGCTTTGCCGCTGGGGGTCTGGAGGCGGCATTCGGCCTGGAACTCGCCGCCATGGCGGAGGGTTTGTTCCCAGAGGGCGAGGAGGGTGGGGCGGTCTTCGGCGAGGAGGCTTTGGGTCCAGAGCTGGCCGCGGGCGTCGTCTGGGGTGGCGCCGGCCATCTGGGACCAGCGTTCGTTGACGAAGAGCATTTTGCCCTGGGCGTCGGTGAGGAAGATGCCGACGGGGGCGTTGCGGGTGAGGGCTTCGAAGCGTTGCTTGCTGGCGTAGAGGATGCTCTCCTCTTTGCGGCGTTCGATGCCGAGGCCGGCGAGTTCGGCGGCGGCTTCGATGGCTCCGAGTTCGGCGGCGGTCGGGGTGCGGGGTTCGGCGTGAAAGACGGTGAGGGCGCCGAGGACGCGGCGCTGGCGGTCGCGGACGGGGACGGTCCAGGCGGCGCGGAGGCCTTGCTGGAGGGCGAGGGGGCGGACGAGGCGCCAGGCGGGGTCGCGGCCGATATCCTCACTGATGACGGCGCGGTTGAAGTATACGGCGGCGGCGGGGGATCCATTGCCGGGAGCGATGGCGAGCTGGCCGAATTCGTTGAGGAACTGGACGGGGAGGGACGGCATGTAGTTGCGGTCGAAGTGGCGTTTGGACTCATCGAGCAACTGGAGGGTGCAATAGGACATGGGCCACATGTAATCGATGTTGGTGAGGATGGCGGTCATCACCTGATCGAGAGGAGCGCTGCCGGCGAGCATTTTGAGGACTTCGCGCTCACCTTCGAGGGCGTTGGTGGTGGTTTGGAGTTCGAGGGCGACCTGCTTCTGCTCAGTGATGTCCTGGGTGGTGCCGAAGAGGCGGGTGGCTTTGCCGGCGGAATCGAAGACGGCCTTACCGCGGGCGCGGCAGACGCGCAGTTCCGAGGAGGTGGCCATGAGGCGGAATTCGAAGTCGTAGGGGCGGCGGTCGCGGAGGGCTTTTTCGACGGCCTGGGTGAAATCGGCGCGGTCTTCGGGGTGGACCATTTCGAGGAAGCGTTCGAGGCGGAGGTCTTCGGCGCGGCTCAGGCCGGTGAGGCGGTAGTTTTCCTCGGACCAGGTTTCGGCGCCGGAGAGGAGGTCCCATTCCCAGTGGGCGAGGCGGACCATCTGTTCGGCTTCGCGGAGGAGGGCCTCGCTGTGTTTGAGGCGGGTTTCGGCGGCGATGCGGGCGGTGATGTCGATGAGGAAGGAGCGAATGCCGGCGACTGCGCCGCCGGGTGCGGAGATGGGGGACTCATGGATTTCCATGCGGCGGTGTTGGCCGCGGGCGTCGATGTAGTCACGCTCGAAGGGGGCAAGGGGCAACTCACCGCGGAGCTTGGCGAGGACGGCGCGCTGGCATTCGGCGCGAACTTCGGGGGCGACGAATTCCCAGACGGGGCGGCCGATCATCTGCTGCGAGGTATAGCCGAGGAGGGCGCATTCGGCCTGGTTGACGACGCGCACCAAGCCATCCATGTCGATTTCGTGATAGGCGAAGGGAGCTGCAGCAAAACCTTCCTGGCGCGGATCCAATCTCATCCTCCCTTTCTTCCAGATCGGCGAAGAAAGGGAGAGTGTGAGCGCCGGGGCGGTTATCGGTATGGGAATTAGAGGGACGCGATTTCGCGGTCTAGTTTACGGGCTCCGGCGGCGTTGAGCCGGGCGATGGCGATGAAGACGGCGAGGCAGAGGAGGGCGGAGAGAAGGGTGCGGCCGGCGCGTTCGGGGTGCTGGTAGATGGTGCCGGCGAACCATGTGGTGATGCCGGGGATGAGGGGGCCGAGGTACCACTTCCAGACGCCGCGGAGGAGATCGCGCTGGCGTTCGAGCTCGTGGCGATACCATTCGCGGGAGACGGAGGCCAGTTCGGCGGCGGGGGCGGCGGAGCCTTTGCGGTAGATCCAGAGGCAGACGGTGGTGACACCGGCGAGGAGCAAGAGCGCGCCGGCGCGGATATACATGGGCGTGGGGAGGACGAGCATGGCGATGCATGCGGTGGCGACCAAGGCGGAGGCGGCGTACTCGCCCCAGTTGCGGCGGCGGATTTGCTTTTCGAAAGAGAGGGCCTTGCGGCGCAGGTCATCGAGGTTCATGTGAATGGGTTCTCCTTGTTGTGATTGCCAGAGCTGGCGGATAGGGTCTTCGTTCATCTCCCACCTCCTTGGGCGAAGCGGTGCGTGAGAATCTGTTTGATGCGATGGATGCGGACGGCGACGGCGGCGGGGGAGAGTCCGGTGATTTCGCCGATTTCGGATGCTTCCATGCCTTCGAGATAGAGCAAGACGGTTTGGCGGTCGAGGGGTTTGAGCTGGTTGATGAGGTTGGTGAGGCGGTCCATGGCGATGCGGCGGTCGGCATCGGCGGCGGTTTGCTGTGGGCCGGCGAGTTCCATTTCTTCTAGGCTGATGGCGCCGGGGGCTCGTTTGTGGCGGAGGACGTAGGAGACGGCGGTGTTGTGGGCGACGCGGTAGATCCAGGTGCGGAGGGCGCAACGTTCGTCGTAGACGGCGAGGCTGCGCCAGAGGGCGATGTGAATTTCCTGTTCGAGGTCGCGGCGTTTGTCGGGATCGAATTCGTAGCCTCGGGCGAGGCGGAGGATGGCGTGGCCGAATTCGCTGACAGCGGTGTTGTAGCGTTCCTCCTGTTGTTTGGCCGGGGCGTTTTGAGGCTGTTGCGCCATCTCAACAGGAATAGTCGCACGCGGGCGGGTTTTCTTACAGAAATTTTCGGAAAGTTATGCGCGCAAGGGGAATTTGCAGACGACGCCGACGTCGTCGCAGTACCAGACGGTGCCGTTCCAGATGGTCATGCCGTGGGGGAGTGGATCCTTGTCGGAGAGCTGCATACACTCGTGGATTTTGCCGGTTTGGGTGTCGTGTTTGTAGAAGGCGTTGAGGTTGGAATCGGTGCACCAGAGCCAATCGCCTTCCCAGCCGATGCCGTGGGGGCGGTCGCCGGCGGTGGCGAAGGAGAACTCTTCCTTGAAGCTCTTGGGATCCATGCGGTAGAGGCGCTGGGAAGGGGGATTGGAAATCCAGAGCTTCCCGTTTTTCCATTCGAGGCCGTGGGCGCCGGTGGCCTGGCGTGGGGTGGCGGATTTCTTTTTGGGAGCGGCGGTGGGTTTGGGGGGAGGGGCGAGAGGTGAGGTGCGGCCGGCGGTCCAGGAGACGGGTCCGGCGCCGGGGGAGGGGAATTTGGCGAGGGTTTTTCCGGTTTTGGCGTCGGCGCGGATGATTTCGCGGGAATAGGTGGAAGCGAGCCAGATGGCTTCGCCGTCGAAGGTGATGCCGCTGCCTGCCTTGGATTCGGTTTCGAGGGCGCGGAGTGTTTTGCCGTTGTAGTCGACGAGGTAGGCTTTGTTGTCGCCCTGGTCGAGGATCCAGAGTCCGTCCTTGGTGGCCTGCATGCCGTTGGGCTTGGGGCCGGGGCTTTTGAAGGCTTGCTGGACTTTGACGGAGCGGGTGGGGACATCGATTTTGGCGGCCCAGGCCGGCGCCGAAGCGGTCAGGACGAGGAAGGAACGGCGGTTCAGCATGGGTTCGATTGTATACCGGCGGCGGGCGGAGCGCCACTGCTTAGGGGCTGATGGGCAAGGGCGTCGTGGAGGGAGCGTTTGGTAACGACGTAGCTGCCGGCGATGTAGTCGTGGATTGCACGGCGGCGTCGATTGGTGGCCACCCAGCCGACATCGATGCACTGGACGATACCGGGCCATACGTATGTGAGCGCCCATCCGGCGTGTGTTTCGAGCAAGCGGGCTTGCTCGCCGGCGTCGTAGTTGCTGGGTTCGATATGGCGGAAGGTCCACCAGAGGGGGAGGGATGTGAGCAGGGCGGAGGCGTAGTTGATGGCTTCGCGGCGGACGGAGCGATTCCAGGAGAGGTATTGCAGATCACGGCCAATGACTCTCATGCGCAGGATGAGCTTGCCGGGCGTACCGCCGTAGTAGTGCACGAGAGCGACAACGGCGAAGGAATAGGCGGCGTCCAGGGCGAGGATATGCAGCACGGTTCCGTGCTGCCACGCGGTGTCGTTTGCCCAGGCGAAAAGCGGCCAGAGAGGCAGCCAGAGGGCCGCATCGATGAGGGCAACGCCGACACGTTTCCAAAAGCCGACGAACTCGAGTTGCTCGTGCACTGGGGCAGTGTAGCATTCGACGGTGGAGCGCGGCTCGTGCGAGTGTGGAAGGATGGCGAATCGCGATGGAAGCGCGGAGAGGCGGCTGGCGGTGTATGGGACGCTGGCTCCGGGGGAGGTGAATCACGGCGAGTTGGCGGGGCTGCGGGGGCGATGGCGGTGGG
>CALFYN010000308.1 GCA_937952345.1 uncultured Acidobacteriota bacterium | reverse complement strand
AGGCGACTCCGTAGAAGTCGCTGCGTCCGTCGAAGAAGACTTTTCGGCGGCCGTCGAAGCGGTAAATGAGGTATCCGCCGAACTTGTCGGGGGCGAGGATGCGCGCATCGGGGGGCAGCGCCTCAACAGCGGCGGCGGCGGCGACGGGGAATTCTTTGGGGGGAAATCCGGTTTGCGCGGCGATGGCGGGAGCGCGGAGTATGACGAAAGCGAGGAATAAGGCGAGTGGGGCGGCGAGGAAACCGCCACAACGGCCTTCGAGGGTGCGGAGACGCTGCGAGTAGGCGAGGAAGGCATCGAGACGCCGGCGCAGAGAGTGGCGCAGGACGGCCATCTCGAGTGCCGCGGTGATGGCTCCGTTGGCGAGCGGAAGAGCGAGGAGCGCCAGCAAGGGGAGGGCTCGTGCGGATCGCAGCGAGAGGGCAGTGAGAGCCAGCAGGAGGAGGAAATGCTCTGGCCGGCGGGCGTGCAAGGCGAGAACCGCGCCGGTTAAGGAGATGATTACGGCCGCAAGGATGGGAAGGGAGCCTTCGGCGTGGAAGTTAAAGCTCTGAAACTCTCCGATGCGGGCCAGCAACTCGGTGTTGGACAAATATTGCAGGACGTGGACGTGGAGAGCCCAACCGTAGGGGTTGAGGAGAGTGCCAGCCAAGGAGAAGACCGCGGTAAGCGCAAAGGGAAGCCATGCGGCCTGCTGGTCCCACAACGCGCGCCGGAGCAGCGCACCGGCGGCATAGAGTACGGCAAGTCCTGGAAGGAAAAAGAAACTGGCATGCAGATTGGCCCAGAGGGCTCCGAAGGCGAGGAATCCGACGGCGTGCCAGAGGCCAAAGCGCTGGACGCGCGTTTCCATGCACCACACAGCGGTAGCGCTGCACAGCCACCCGAAGATGTGCGGGCGGGCGAGGTAATGCAGTTGGAGCGTGGTCAACAGGGGAGATGCCATGACACATGCCAGAAAGAAGTTGCCACCGGTCAACCAATGGAGCCGGAACCAGAGCCAGACGCAACAGGCGGAAACGGTTGCGAATAGCAGAGCTACGCCGGGCAAGCCGTTGGCGCGGTGGGCGGCGGCGGTTACGGCGTCGGCTCCCCATTCCCATGCAAACCACGGTTGCCCGTGACGGGTGAAGGAGTAGGAGTCGGATCGAGGCAGGGGGTTGCCCGCCAGGATCCGCTCGCCGTTGCGAATATGCCAACCGGTGTCGGAATCGCGAAACAGCTTGGAAGGCCCGTCGCCGAGGAAGAGTCCGAAGAATAGGCTGATGGCGGCGACCATCATGCCAACATCAGGGACCAGCAGGCGAGTCCACACGGAAGGGCCTCCATGGCGAGCTACAACTATCCCCTTCGCGCCCGCGGTAGAGCGGCCGGAACCAAGGGTGACAGGCAAGTGGTCTTCTTTACTGCCCGGTTGCGCCGATGCTGGTCAGGCCCTGGGTGATGCTGGAATAGAGGCTGACGACGGCGGTGGACAATTGATTGACTGTGGTGATGAGGGCGAGCCCGACGGCTGCCACAATCAAGGCGTATTCCACGAGGTCCTGACCTTGCTCTTCCTGCCAGAGCCGCTTGAGAAACTGCATTATCATTCACTATCTCCCTTAAGGTTGAAAATCTACAAGATCACTGATTGCGGGCGGCGACGTTGAGGCGCCCGGACTGTTTCGTATCGATTCCCGCGACAAAATTCCAGACTTGTTTCCAAGTCCTGCTCCAGCGTGAGCGCGGCGGTGAAGCCGGCCGATGGGAGGCCTGCACCGGCATGGTAACCGGCTTGCCATCCATTTTTTCGAGCGAGGCAAGGTTGTTCCAAGCCGGAGCATAGCTCCGATTTTCGGCGAGGGCAAGTTTGAGCTCCTGGCGGGCCTCGTCGAGCTTACCCTGCTCCATCAGTGCTGCTCCCATGTTCGTGTGGGCAGCCGCTTTATCGCCGCCGTTGGCAGCTTCCCAAAGGACCAAAGCTTCCTTGCGTTCGGATTCCGTGCCTCCGCGGACGAGGGCCAAGCCGAGGTTATTGCGGGCGGCATCCAGCTTCGCGTCGAGCGACAAAGCGTGGCGGAAAGACTGGACGGCATCGGCGCGTTTCCCCTGCAAGAGGAGATTGTAGCCCAGATTATTGTGGAGCTTCGCTCCGATGGGGTTGAGGCGGATGGCAGCGCGGTGCGCCGATTCGGCGGCAGGGTGGTCACCGAGTTGGTCGCGGAGGATGCCGAGCCAGGCGTAGAGGTCGGGGCTCTCCATGCCTATGGTTAGGCGATGGGCGAGGAGATCGGCGGCTTCTTTCTTCTGGCCTTGCTCGCTGAGGCTTTCGGCGAGGCGGGCAATGACACGTTCGTCCTTGGGGAAGCGTTCGGCGGCGAGACGGTAGTGTTCGAGGGCTAACTCGGGGAAGGCGGCGGATTTGTAGAGTTCGGCGAGTTCGAGGCGGACGGTGACGTTGTCGGGATCGGCGGCCATGCGTTCCCGCAGAGTACGGATGCGGGCGTCGCCCTCACCGGCATCGACGGCATTGAGTACCTGCCTGCGCATCACCGTTGGGACGGCGGCGGAGCGGTTTCGGGTTACACCGTTCTGGGAAGAGTGATGTGCGCAGGAGGCAAGGAAGAGGATGGGAACCACTGCTGCCCGGTGCCGGAGTGTCATGGGAGTTTCTCAAATTCTAGCTGGTCACCGGCCTGGGTAGCAGTACTCTCGGTCATACCGGCGGGCAGTTCCAGTACGGAGTGAGCCCGGAGGCAGAACGAGATGCGGGATTTCGGCATTCGGGCTCGGATTTTCAACACTTTCTTCGCCTTGTTCAAGTAGACCACGTCGATGTCGAACTTCATGCGGAACGTGTGGACGCCCTCGCAGGGGACGATCCACAGTCCCTCACCGGGAAGGAGCCGCTCATGTTTGAGCAATCCCGTCCTGCGCGTTTCGCTGGTGTTGGCGACAGAGGCGGCATCGGCAACCGTAGTCCCTTTGGTCACGTTGCGCACGCGAATTTTCGGCAAGTCGTACGTAGAACCCATCTCCCCCCGATTTGTTGCGGTGGTCTGCAACTTCCCGACCCCGGAAGGGTTTAGACTAGCGAATTAGGTTCCTATTTGCAATTTGCCTGTCGTGTGTCGATGCAGCCTATGATTCAACGTGGTTTTCTGGCGGCCGTAGTGGCCCTTTCCCTCCCGGTGTGTTCGCTTGCGCAGAGCGTGGGGCGGACGTTTGGCGAAGTGGTGCAGTTGGGAGCTACGCCCTCCGATGCGGTTCTGGATGAGACGCGCGGGCGGCTGTACCTGGTGAACAACGCCGCGGCGCGTGTAGATATTTTCGATTATCAACAGAAGGCTGTAGTGGGATCGTTTGGCGTCGGGGCGCAACCCCTGGCGGCGGCGACCTCCATGGATGGGCGCTATCTCTATGTGACGAACAACGGGAACTCGACGTTGAGTGTGATTGATCTGGAGTTGGGCGTTACGAACCAGTCGGTGACCTTGCCGGCGCGGCCGGAGGGCGTGGAGGTGGGTGCCGACGGACGCGTGCTGGTGAGCACGCAAGGCACCGGGGTCAACAATCTGAACAACACGCTGCTGATTTTCGATCCGACTCAGACGCAGCAGAATCAGGTGCAGCCGGTACAATTTCCGCCGCCGCCTCCCACTCCGACGGGACAGCCTGGCGTCTTTGCGCGGCCTGTGACGGTGTTTCGTGGGAAGCTGATCCGGACTCCGGACGGGCGGTTCATCGTAGGTTTGAGCACGATCAACAACAACACCCAGACCGTGGTGTACCTGTACGAAGCTTTTTCGGGCACGGTGCTGAAGAGCCGGACGGTGACGGGGCAGTCGACGATTCTATCGATGTCTCCGGATGGAAGCCGGTTCATGGCCGGATTCACCATGTACGACACGCAGACGCTGCAGGCGGTGGGGCAGATGAACACGGCGAACATGCCGTTTCTGTTCAACGGCAACTTCAACACGTTACAGAACGTCGGTGGCAGCGCATTCACGGCCGATGGGAAGACTTTGTATTCGGCGTTCAATTCGGCCCCGTTCACGCAACCGGCAACGCGGGCACAGGCGTCGACGCTGCTGATTTCCGATCCGCGCAACCTGTCGATCAGTCTGGGGATCAAGCTGCCCGAGAGCATCATCGCGAAGATGCTGGTGACTTCGGACGGGGCGAATGCGTTCGGATTGTCGGAATCGGGAATGATCCACCTGAGGATGGATACGCTGTACGATTACCCGATCATCATGCCGGAGACGGATACGGTGTTTCTGGCCGTGGACGAGTGCAATCGCGGAATCGCTCGGGCGGCGGTGCGGATCAACAATATCGGCAGCGGGAAGTTGACGTTCAGCGTACCGAATCTTGGCGCCGCGCTGGTGGCGCAGATCTCGAGTGGAGTGGCACCATCGACGGTGACTTTCGTGATGGAGCCAGGGCGATCGGGAGTCACGCGGCAGGCGGGCACGAACCTCTACAGCGGTGGCGGAGCCAATAATACCGGTAACCCGATCAACGTCAACCTGGCGACGCTCGAAGCCATCAACCTGCCTAACACGATCAAGATTTACATGAACTTCCGGCAGGCGGATATGCGGGGGCAGATCTTCCCCATTTCCATTTCGCCGAATGGAAATCGTCTGACCAACGGCTTGCGAGATATCGTTCTGGACGAGCAGCGCGGACGGGTGTATGTCGTGAACTCGGGGTTCAACCGGCTTGAGGTATTTGATACGCGCCGGCAGCGGTTCCTGAATCCGATTCCAGTGGGCCAGTTGCCGGTGCAGATGGCGATGGCCACGGACGGGCGGACCTTGTATGTGGGCAATGGCGGAGGGGAGTCGATCTCGATCGTCGACCTGGATCTGGGCCGTGAGGTTGGAGAAGTGGAGTTTCCGCCGCTGCCGCGCGCGGGCAACGCGAACATCATCGCGCCTGCGGCGATGGCTTACGGGCTTTCCGGGTTGCAGTTCATCATGTCGAACGGTTCCCAGTGGAAACTGGTAGGGAATCTGGCCACTCTACGGCCGGCCAATACGATTATCCCGGCAACCATTCCCGCACCTCGATCGATGATGGGGAGCCCGAGCTACGACTATATCCTGACGCTGGCGGGCAACGGCACAGCCTATCTCTATAACGGGCTAATCGACAATTACACCACCAGCCGGCAGTTGTTCACCAACCCGATTCAGAGCTATTACGGAGTGATTTCGGCTTCTGAGGATTCGTCGTACTTTTTCACCAACGGGCTGATGCTGAATTCGTCGCTCACGGTGGTGGGCGGGGCGGAACGGCCGGGACTGGTGCAATTCGGACCGCCGGCGCAGCCGGGCCAGCCTCCCACGCAGACCGTGGTTAGTGGTGGGGAACGCAACATTGCCGCCACCGCTGCGATTGGCAGGGACACGTTCGTGCGGCTCACCACGCCGGTGCGGGCGAATATCAACTCGGTGACTCGCGACGAGGTGCGGACGACGCTGGAGCGGATCAATCTGACAACGCGCTCGGAGACGTTGATTGGCGTGGTTCCGGAAAATCCGATCACATCGGTTTTCGGGACCCAGCGGCAGAATGTGCCGACGCGTCAGATGGTGGTGGATTCGCGGGGCACCGCTTACGCGATCACGCTGACGGGATTGTCTGTGATTTCGACGACACCGGCGGGGACGAATACGAAGCCGGCGATTACAGGTGGGGCGCGAGGCATTGTGAACTCGGAGAACGGGACGACGAACTTCAAGCCGGGTTCGTTTATTACGGTGACCGGACAGAATCTGGCGCAGGCGGGGATTGCCGATGTGTTGCCGCCGCCGACGGTTCTGGGTGGATCTTGCGTGGTGTTCAACGATGTGGCGCTGCCGCTGCTGCAGTCTTCTCCGAATCAGATTTCGGCGCAGATTCCGGAGGACTTGGTTCGGCCAGGGTTGAATGTGGTGCAGGTGCGATCGCTGTCGATGGCGCAGTCTTCAGATCCGGTTGTGGTGACGGTGCAGCGGTAGGGATTCGTCAGACATCCGCCAGCGTGAGTGGGAGGGGTGTCTTGCCATCAACGTCCGTGAACCCATACTGAGTGGCGAGGTTCGCGGCGATCAGTACTTTTCCGGTGTGCCGCATTCGTTCGGGATCGGCGGCGATGGCGGCTATGGCCCTGCCGGCGAAATCGGGCGATTCGGAATTGCTGAGATCCAGCCACGCGGCTGCCTCCATGACCTTTTCAGTTCTTACCAACCCCGGGTACAGCGAGACCGCTGCGACTCCATGAGGCTGCAACTCGACCGCCATGTCCGCAGTCATTTTGTCCGTGGCAGCTTTTGACACACCGTAGGCGACGTTGCCGATGTACTTCCGCGCAGGCCAAAAGGAGATGTTTACGATGAGGCCACGTTGGTTCGCGATCATGGATCGGGCGGCGAGTTGGCTTGCATGGTAATGGGCGCGAACGCCGGCGGCGAACATAGCGTCCCAGCGCCAGAGCGGCTGATCCCAGAAGGGCTTGGTCCAGGTGAAGACGCCGTCCTCGATCATCCGTTCGTAGCCTCCCCAGACGTTGTTGACGAGGATGTCGATGTGGCCGTTTTCCGTTAGGATGCGGTGGAAGGCGGACTCGACTTCTTCGTCGGCGCGGTGATCGCAACGGATGGGAATGATTCTCTCTTCGGTTGCGTCACTGTGCTGCGCGGAACGGCCAGTGATGAATACGCGGGCGCCCGCCTGCGCCAGTGCCCTGGCGATTCCGCGCCCAACGCCATAGGTGCCGCCGGTGACTACGGCGACCTGATCTTCGAGTTTAGCCATGAAGAGAGTATGGCTGGTTTAGAATGTGAA
>CALFYN010000307.1 GCA_937952345.1 uncultured Acidobacteriota bacterium | reverse complement strand
TAGGCTAGCTTGGTACTCGTCCCCCCCCACTACCCCCTCATGCGGGTTTTAGGAGGAAGGGAAAAGGAAAAAGGGAATCAGTTATTTCTGGTCCATTCCCCACTACATGAGTTCGCGTAAGAACCGATAAGCTTATTTCTAGAGTCGAACAGCGCGAAGCAGGTTTCATTTTGGAACATTCTGTTTCAATGTGGAACGAGCCATGGTGCATGCATTCCGATTCGGATATCGGACGCTGCACCGGGTACTTGTTGGTGATTGCTTGAGGGTTGCCGGCAGAAGTCTTGGCATGACAGTTAAGCACAAGACAGGCAACAATTTGGCGGCCTCGGCAGGATCGTGACAGCGACGTCTGGATGGAGTAGTTGAAGATTGGCAGTTCCCTTGCACATTAGGCACGGCGTTAGGTTGGTTGCACCGAACATCAACAGGCCGCAGCTTCAGGGCCGAGTTTCAGGGAAAGAACACCGATCGAGATGAGTAAAGGAAACGCGAGGATTGTGGAGATGCCTGCAAAGAGTGCCGCTCAAAAAGAAGCCGCCCGAATGACCAAGCGCGACCGGGTGGTGTTGGAGCATTTGCCTTTGGTAAAGGCGATCGCTGTCCGGGTTCATGAGAACCTCCCCGTGCATGTCGATTTGGACGATCTCGTCCACGCCGGCATCCTCGGACTGTTTGACGCAGCCAGCAAGTACAACCCGGACAAGAAGGTTGTATTTTCGAGCTATGCCAAACACCGCATCAAAGGGGCTATTCTGGACAGCCTGCGCCAACTGGATTGGGCATCCCGGGATCTGCGCCGACGTCACAAACAGGTGGAGGCTGTGACGCGCGATCTTGCCGCATCACTACAGCGGAATCCGACCGAGCAGGAAGTGGCCGACAAGCTAGGGGTGGAAGTCGAGCGCTGGCGGCAGATGATGGTGGATCTGCGTAGCGTGGGATTGGTTTCGGCGAGCACCCGCTCGAACGAACAGGATGATCTGCCCGCCCCTGACTTCCCATCCAAACCGGAAACGCAGCCGGACCGGATGTGCGCCCGACAGCAACTACGCAGTGTTTTGAGCGAGGCGATGCGAACCCTCCCGGAACGCTACCAGAAGGTAGTGCTGCTGTACTACACGAACGAACTGACGATGAAGGAAATAGGGGGCCTGCTGGGTATTAACGAAAGCCGGGTGTCGCAGATACACAAGTCAGCACTGGAAAAAATGGCTGTCGTGCTGCAATCCAACGGTATCAGTTCGAGTCACGCGTTCGCCGACTGAGAACGGGCTTCGAGCGCCCACCACAACAGCGTCCCAACCACAGGGAACAAGGCGGCGAGCAGAAAAGCACCTCCATAATCGTGGCGGTCAAACAGACGGCCGAAGTAGGGCATTACGAGAGCTACCAGGGCAGACCATGAACCGGCTCCCAGTCCGGCGAGGAATCCGGAATGTCTCCCTGAGAAGACGCTGGTGGCGTAGGCAACGCTCAGAATGATGTAGCCGGCAGCAACAAACATGGAGAAAAACAAAACCCCCATCAGGATAGGGACCGAGGAGCAGAAGGGTCCAGCACAGAGGGGTAGACTGAGGAGCATCAGGGCCATGAAATAGCGTAGGAAGGGGGGGGTTCGAGCGCCGTTGCGCAATCCTGCCCGATCCGCGAGTGAGCCCCAGAAGAAATAGCCAGCCTCCCATCCTAAGGGAGGAATCCAAAGAAGGGCTCCGATGGCTTGCTGGCTAAGTCCCATCACGGCTCCCAGATAGAGGGAGGCATTGTACAAGACAAAGGCGAGCGGCAGCCCGCCCATTGCGTAAGCGGACATGAAGCCCCAAAGCCGCGGATTCGTCCAGGCGGGATGTTCGGCATTCGGATCGGGGGTAGATTGCTCACCTCGCAGTTTTGGATTGCGCCCCACGAAGCGCCAAAGCAATAACCAGAGCACACCGATCAGCCCAGTGAACCAAAATGCGCCGCGCCAGCCCCAGGCGATCGCAATTGGGGTGACAATCAGCGGAGTAACGACGGCACCGAGGGATCCGCCACTGTAGGCCACGGCAATTCCACGAGCCCGTAGATGGGGGGGCAAGGTCTGCATGACCGTCCGCAATCCGCCGGGAAAGGTGGCGCCTTCACCGAATCCCAAAGCAGCGCGGGCGACGGCGAAGCTTCGAAACCCGCCAGCGAAGGCGTGCGCCACGGAGGCCACGGTCCAAAATCCCACGGCGATCGTCATCCCGCGCAGCAGCCCCAGACGATCCAGGAGCCGGCCCCACACTGGATTCCCCACCATGTATGTCACTGAAAAGGCAGAAATAATCCACCCATACTGCTCGCCAGAGAGCCCTGTTTCCTTAAGTATCGATGGAGCCAACAAAGCTAATGTGTTGCGATCCACGTAGCTGATCAAAGAGACCAGGGTCATAGACAAAGCGGGGATCCAATCGCGGATGCGGTTCACGGCGAAAGGCTTAGTGTACACCGACGCGGTAATTTTCCGGAATGCTATATCCTGGATCTATGCGCATGGCGGCACTCGCATTCCTGCTTTCAGTCACTCTCCACGCCACACTCGTTTCCGAAGTTCGGGAACGAATCGGCAAAGATGACTTCCCCGGTGCTGAGGAGCTGATCCGTGCCCAGGAATCATTGAGCGGAAAGACGCCGGAGACGATCCTCGCCTATTCCTGGCTGGGGCGCGGGGCGCTGGGCCTGAAGCTTTACGACAAGGCAATGGAGTACGCAGCCACGACTAGAGATGAGTGTCTGGCAGCTCTGCGGAGCCGGAAGCTCG
>CALFYN010000306.1 GCA_937952345.1 uncultured Acidobacteriota bacterium | reverse complement strand
GGAATATCCCCCTTCCGGTCGCGTAAAGCCGGCAGCTTGATAGGTACAACGTTCAGCCTATAAAACAAATCTTCCCGGAAACGTTTTTCCTCCATCCGCTTCGCCAGATCCTTGTTCGTCGCCGCGATCACCCGCACATCCACCTTCTTCGCCCGCGACGCCCCCAGTGGCCGCACCTCCTTCTCCTGCAGAAACCGCAGCAGCCGCAGTTGGAACCCCTCGTCAATCTCCCCGATTTCATCCAGAAACACCGTGCCGTTATTGGCCGCCTCCAGCGCTCCCACACGGTCGCGGTCCGCCCCCGTATACGCCCCGCGCATGGCCCCGAACAACTCGCTCTCCAGCAGCGAACCCGTGATCGAACCGCAGTCCACCGGCACGAACGGCTGCCCGGCGCGCCGGCTCAGATTATGAATCAGCCTCGCCACCAGCTCCTTGCCCGTTCCCGTCTCACCCTCAATCAACACCGTCACATCGCTCGGAGCCGCCTTCACAATCGTCTTGTACACTTCCACCATCGCCGGCGAACTCCCGATCATCTCGCTCACCGGCAAATCGTCCACATCCGCGTCTTCGTCATCCGAACCGCGCGCCGCCTCTTCCGCCCGGTGAATCACCTCCAGCATCTTGTCCAGGTCGAACGGCTTCGCCACGTAATCAAACGCCCCGCGCTTGGTCGCCTCCATCACCGTCTCAATCGTCCCGCGCCCGCTCATCAGAATCACCGAACAATCCGGATTCGCGCTCTTCGCCGCGTTCAGAATATCCAAGCCCGTACGCTCATCCAGATACACATCGCTGATGACAATCGGGTACGCTTCCGCCTGCAGTTTCCCGATCGCCTCACCGGTCGAGGCCGCCGAATCCACCGCATAGTTCTCCAATTCCAGAAACGTCAGCAGCGTTTCCCGAATCGAAGGATCGTCGTCAACCACCAGAATTCTTGCCAAAATCATTACCCTTTCGCGGGAAGCACAATCGTGAAACAGGAGCCTTTCCCTGGAGTGCTGGCAATCTCCAGCCGTCCCCCATGGTGCTCCACAATTTGTCCCACAATCGACAATCCGATTCCCGTGCCCGCCTCACCGCTTTGCTCGGCACGCTTGGTCCGGTAGAACCGTTTCCCAATCTGCTGCAACTCCTTCTCGTCCATGCCGATGCCCTGGTCGCTCACCGCAATCCGCAGTTGCCCCGCTTCGTAGCGCGACTCCACGCTGACCTCGGTGCCCGAAGGCGAATACTTCACGGCATTCGAAAGCAGATTATATACAGCGTACTCCATCAGTTCGCGGTCGCCCAACACCTCCGCGCTCGCCAGTTCCCTCACCTCCAGCCCGATCTTCTTCCCCTCCGCCAGCGGCCGCGCCCGCTCCGCGCAAATAATCACCGTATCCTCCGCCGCGAACGGCTCCTTCTTCAGTTCCATTTGCCCTTCTTCCAGCCGCTCCACGTCCAGGAACGTCTGGATCATCTTCGCCAGCCGCTTCGACTCGCTGTTGATCATCTGCGCGATCTTCTTCCGCTTTTCATCCGTCAGGTTATAGCGGCTCATCAATTCACTCGAACCTTGAATCGCCGTCAGCGGCGATTTCATCTCGTGCGAAACGAAGTGGATCGCCTGCTGATACCGGCTCCGTCCGGCTTCCGACCGGCTCAGTTGCTTGCGCACGGCAAAGTATTGAAAAGATCCGCACCCGATCACGCTCAGCCACGCACAGGCCGCCGGCGCCAATATCGGAAACACAACGCCGCTCGAAAATACGACATGTGGCAGCGAGTGCGCCCACAGCACCTGCACTGCCGCCACCGCATAAGCGTGCCATCCGCCCAGATACGCGAACACCACCGCCGGCGCGATGGCCAGCACCACCGATGCCAGCACAATGCTGATGTTGCTCGCCGCGAACAGAAAATCCCGCTGCGCCAGCGTTTCGTAGATATGCGCGTGGATCTCCACCCCAGGCATCCCCATGCTCGTCGAATACGGCGTCACCCAGCGGTCCCGCGCCTGCGATAGCGACGTCACACCCAGAAACACCACTTTGCCCTTCAGTCGCGCCGCCTCGCCCGGCTGCTCAATCAGCGTCTTCAACGAAATTCGCGGCAACGGCGTCCAGCGGTAACGGATCAACATCGGCCGCCCGCGATCCCCACGGCGCGGGAAGGGAAGCCGCTTGCCCGCCACTTCCAAATC
>CALFYN010000305.1 GCA_937952345.1 uncultured Acidobacteriota bacterium | reverse complement strand
CTCCAGTAGAAGCGCGACAGCAGGCGACGGAGATTCGAACGCAAAGGAGATCTAAATCAAATGAATCCGTTAAGAATAGGAACCGTGGTGTGTGGCATGGCGCTAATGACATCCATGCTCGCACCAGTTGCCCAGGCCGATACCTGGAATAGAAAGTCGGTCATCACGTTTACCGCACCTGTGGAGATTCCGGGAGTCCACCTCGCCGGCTGGGGCATACTGCCGGCCGGCACCTACGTGTTTAAGATCCTCGACTCACAGTCTGACCGCCACATCGTCCAGATCTTCAGCAAGGACGAGAAAACCGTCTACGCTACGATCCTGGCTATCCCGAACTATCGCCTCCAGGCGACCGACGAAACCGTCGTCACCTTCCGGGAGCGCCCCGCGGGACAACCGGAAGCCCTAAGGGCGTGGTTCTATCCCGGAAGACAATGGGGCGAAGAATTCGTCTATCCGAAAGCCAAAGCAATCGCCTTGGCAAAAGCGACGAACGTGCCGGTTCTCTTCACACCCGCTGAAATTCCCGTCGAAGTCGCCGAACCGGTGAAGTCAGCCAATGAGCCGGTGGTTGCAGAACTAAAGCAGGCGCCCATTATGGCCGTGCAGCCGAGTGGCGAAGAAGTGCAGGTTGCCCAAGTGGTCACTCCGCCTCCAGCGGAGGAGATGCAGGTAGCGGAACTGCCGGCCGCCCAATCGGCCGAACAGTCGCTTCCCGCCACAGCAAGCCCCTTATTCCTCATCGGCGGGCTCGGGTTGCTGGCACTCGGTGGAGTGTTTGTAATTCGGGCGGTTGGTAAGGGACTTTCCTAACTTCTGTTGTGATCTGTCGCGTTGCGCGCCCGTCAAGCGCGCCACGCGGGGACTTCCGCCAGAGAGGAACCGAAGCATGCGGCAAAAAGTAATCCCGATGTTGGCGTCGGCGGTGGAACGCCGCAACCATGACGGCAACTACAAGACCGACGCCCGCGGGTTGGCCGTGCTCAATTCACCGATGCTGAACAAGGGTACGGCCTTTACCGCCCAAGAACGGATACACCTTGGTCTTACCGGGCTGCTCCCACCGGAGATCAGTACGCTGGCCACTCAGGTGAAGCGGGCTTACATCCAGTACGACCGCCTGCCCGATGCGCTGAGCAAGAACATCTATCTCACGGCGCTCCACGACCGGAACGAGGTGCTCTTTTATCGCCTCTTCTCGGAGCATCTTCGTGAGATGATACCCATCGTCAACGATCTCACCGTTGGGTTGGCGATGGAGCAGTATCACCATGAATGCCGCCGCCCCCGTGGAGTGTATCTCTCCATCGATCATGCCGGTGCGATTGAAGAGGCATTCACCAACCTCGGCGTCGGCGCTGGAGACATTGACCTCATCGTCGCCACCGATGCCGAGCAGATCCTCGGCATCGGGGATTGGGGTGTCGGCGGCATCGAAGTGTCCATCGGCAAGCTGGCGATTTACACCGCTGCAGGTGGTATCGATCCCACCCGCGTGATTCCGGTGATGCTCGACGTGGGCACAAATCGGGAAAGCCTGCTCGGCGACCCCATGTATATCGGCAACCGCCACGAGCGCATCCGCGGAGATCGCTACGACGACTTTATTGAGGCATACGTCGAGGTGGCCATGCGGTTGTTTCCCACGGCACTCCTGCAATGGGAAGATTTCGCCCCCGGAAATGGACGGCGCATTCTGGAAAAGTACCGCGACCGGATCTGCACCTTCAATGACGATATGCAAGGCACCGGCGCCATAACTCTCGCCGCAGCTACTTCCGCCGTACGCGTTACCGGAACGCCGCTCCGGAACCAACGCATCGTCATTTTCGGAGCCGGCACCGCTGGTATTGGCGTTGCCGACCAGATACGCGATGCAATGGTGCGGGAGGGCCTTTCCAAAGCCGATGCCACCAGCCACTTCTGGTGCGTAGACCGTTTGGGCCTGCTGACCACTGCGATAGCCGGCCAATTGCAGGACTTCCAGTTGACCTACGCGCGGCCGGCCGAAGAAAGCAAGTATTGGAAGCACGAAGCCAATGGATACGGCATCAGCCTCGCTGAGGTGGTTCACCGTGTAAAGCCGACGATGCTCATCGGTGCATCGGCAGCGTCCGGCAGTTTTACCGAACCCATCATCAGGGAGATGGCAGCAAATACGCATCGGCCTGTCATATTCGCGCTTTCCAGCCCTCAGTCCCACGCCGAAGCTACGCCAGCGGACTTGATCGCCTGGACGGACGGCAGGGCATTGATCGCAATGGGTAGCCAGTTTGCACCAGTGACTTATAAGGGAGTGACATACGTTATCGCCCAAATCAACAACGCCATGCTCTATCCGGGTTTGGGACTTGGCGTCATAGTCTCGCGGGCCAAGAGAATCAGTGATGGAATGTTCACCGCGGCGGCGCACGCCGTCTCCAGCCTGGTCGCTGTTCGTCAGCCCGGCTCGTCCCTTCTCCCTCATATTGACGACTTGCGCAGCGTGTCGGCCACCGTAGCGGTGGCCGTGGCGGAGACTGCGGTGGCCGAAGGACTGGCGGGAATAAAATTCGACGACATTGTCCAGCAGGTGAGAGACGCCATGTGGCAGCCGGAATATCGCCACATCCAAATATGTGGAAATGAACGGGAGGAAACAACATGAAATTTCTGTTCTGGATTGGATTGACGGTGCTGGTATTGGGCTTGGTCTCGTTGGTGGTCCCCATTCCTCGCACCCAACGAAGCACTCTCAAAGCCGGTGGATTCTCCATCGGAACGGAAACGAGTCAAAGCCAGAAGGTGCCGCCCCTGGCAAGCGGGGTCATGATTATCGGGGGAGCCAGCATAATGCTCGTTCGGAAAGCGAGGAGCGCATAGTCCGTAAAGTGCAGAAAGAAGGTCACGGTGATACGGAACCTGGTTCGGCAAGTAACGCTCTACACTTCGTTAGGTGTTGTCTTTGCCCTCGACACCATTGCCCAGACTCCGCCTGATGCGTACCGCGTTACCGTCGATGTGAACCTCGTTGTGCTGCATGCCACGGTGATCGACCGCGAGGGACGTTTCGTATCCGGTCTGCGCGCCGAAGATGTGCAGGTCTACGAAGACGGTGTGCGGCAAACCATCCGGCTGTTCCGCCACGAGGACATCCCGGTCACGGTCGGGTTGGTCGTGGACCACAGCGGAAGCATGAAGAAAAGAATGAGCGAGGTGGTTGCCGCCGCTCGCACCTTCGTGCGCGCCAGCAACCCCGATGACGAGATCTTCGTTATCAACTTCAATGAGTACGTGTCGCTCGGCCTCCCAGGCCCGCTACGCTTCACCAATCGCATAGACGAACTCGAAGCGGCAATCTGGAACGTGCCCGCTACCGGCCAGACCGCACTGTACGATGCCGTCTTCCAGGCGCAACAACATCTGCAGTCCGGCAACAAGGACAAGAAAGTTCTCATCATCATTAGCGATGGAGGCGATACAGCCAGCACCCACACGCTCGAAGACGTCTTGCTGGTAGCGCGGAAATCGGACGCCCTGATCTATCCCATCGGCATCTATCACCCTTCGGATCCGGACCAGAACCCCAGAGTGCTCAGCCGTTTGGCCAGGACCAGCGGCGGACAGCCCTTCTTCCCAGGTCAACTCCATGTCGAAGCCATCTGCGAGCGCATCGCTCAGGACATTCGCAATCAGTACACCATCGGATATGTCTCCACCAATACCGGCAAGCCCGGCAGCTATCGCACCATTCGGGTTACGGCCCAGGCAGCAGCCGGAGCCAACCTTCCCTTCCAACCCGCCCCCGCCTTTTTTCTTGCAAACCATTCGCGG
>CALFYN010000304.1 GCA_937952345.1 uncultured Acidobacteriota bacterium | reverse complement strand
ACCTGCGGAGTCTCCCGAACAGGCAAACTCGATACCGGGCGGCTTCGCGTCAGCGCATCGCGAATCGCATCGCGCACGAAGTCGTGCAGAAAGCTCCCCCGCTGAAACCGCACCTCCGTCTTCGAAGGATGCACGTTCACATCCACTTCCTCCACATCGCAGTCCACAAACAGCAGTGCGAATGGAAATGCCCCTGGCGGAATCAGGTTGTGATACCCTGCCGTCAACGCATGCAGCAACAACCGGTCGCGAATCAATCTCCGGTTGACAAACAAAAAGATCGAATTGCGATTCGCCTTCTGCACCTGCGGCCGCGACACAAATCCGCTCACCGCATACACAACCGCCGCGCCGCCCTCTTCCACCGGAATCTCCCGCCGGATCTCCCCCAACTCAATCAGATCCTCCAGCAGCTTCGCCCCGAACACCTGATACACACGTTCCCGCTGCGTGGCCACCGGAGTCACCTGCAGCAGTTCCCCTCCGCCGTGTGTCAAAGAGAAACTCTTGTCCGGATGCGCCAGGCTGTAATGCGTCACCAGCGAAGCGATGTGCGCCAACTCCGTCTGCTCCGACCGCAGAAACTTCCGCCGCGCCGGCACGTTGTAGAACAAATCCCGCACCGTAATCGTCGTGCCCGCCGCCAGCGCCGTCTCGTCATAGCGGATGATCTTCCCCCCGTTGATCTCCACCGTGCTCCCCACCTGTTCTTCCGCCGACCGCGTCTCCAGCGTCAATCGCGACACCGACGCGATCGAAGGCAATGCCTCGCCCCGAAACCCGAGCGTGCCGATCGAAAACAGGTCCGCAGCCTTGCGAATCTTGCTCGTCGCATGCCGCTCAAACGCCAGCAGAGCATCGTCGCGCAGCATTCCGCAGCCGTTGTCCACAATTCGGATCAGCCGCCGCCCACCCGCCTCGACATCGATCCGCACATCCGTTGCCCCCGCGTCCAGAGCATTCTCCAGCAACTCCTTCACTACCGAGGCCGGCCGCTCCACCACCTCTCCAGCCGCGATCTTATTCGCCAAATCGTCGGGAAGTACTTGGATGCGGCCCATTCCGCCTATTGTAGCGGGCGCCGCAAACGTTCCGTGATATGTTATGTGTGGGCAGAAACTGCGATGAATCCACTCCTTTCACGCCGGCAAATGCTGTTGAGTTCCTACCTGGGATTCGGCGGACTCGCCATCGCCGGAATGTCGGACAACCCCCTCACCCCACGCTCGGCGCACAAGCCCGCCAAGGCCAAACGCTGCATCTTCCTGTTCATGGAAGGTGGCGTCAGCCAGATGGATCTCTTCGAACACAAGCCGCTACTCACCAAACTCGCCGGGCAGCGTATGCCCCAGGCTTCGGGAACCAGCGGCGAGATCGCAACCTTCTCCGCCGCCCCCAATCGCATCATTCCCCCGGTTGCTCCTCTGCGCCCGCACGGCCAGTCCGGCCGCTACGTCACTGACCTCATGCCCGCCCTCGCCACGGTCGTCGACGAACTCGCCTTCATTCACGGCGTCAAGGTGGACAACAACAATCACGGCCCGGCGGTCTATCATTCCTTGACCGGCAATCAGTTCCCCGGCAGCGCCTCCATCGGCGCCTGGGTCACCTACGGCCTGGGCTCGGAAAATCAGGATTTGCCCGGCTTCATCGTCCTCGGTGACAAGCGCGGAGCCACCATCGGCGGCGCAGGCGTTTGGGGCAACGGCTTCCTTCCCGCCGCCTTCCAGGGAACGCTCTTCCGTAGCGGCGCAGCCCCCATCGTCGATCTGCACCGCCCTTCGCACCTCTCCTCCGCCGAACAGCGCAAGGAACTCGACTTGCTGCGTTGGATGAACGAAAAGCACCGCGATGCGCGTTCCAACTCCAGTGAACTCGACGCCCGCATCGCGTCCTACGAACTAGCCTTCCGCATGCAATCCAAGGCTCCCGAACTGGTCGACCTCGGCCACGAATCCGCAGCCACCCAGAAGCTATACGGTCTCGATGATCCCGTCTCGGAACCCTTCGGCCGCCAATGCCTCATGGCCCGCCGTATGGTCGAACGTGGCGTCCGCTATGTCTTGTGCCTCCACGGAGCCGGTGGCGACCGCTGGGACGACCACGGCGACGTCAAAGGCCGTATCCCCAAACATTGCAAGGAAGTGGACAAGCCCGTCGCCGGTCTCATCGCCGATTTGAAGTCCCGCGGCCTGCTCGACGAAACGCTCGTCGTTTGGGCCTCGGAAATGGGACGCACCCCCTTCGATAACAACCTGGTCACCGACAAGCCCGGCCGCGACCACAACCAATACGGCCTCGTCATGTGGATGGCCGGCGGAAACGTCAAAGCAGGCGCCACTTACGGCGAAACCGACGACTTCTCCGTCCGCGCCGCGGGATCCCCCATCCCCCTCCGCGATGTCCACGCCACCCTGCTCGAACTGCTCGGGCTAGACCAGAATCAACTCACCTACCTGCATGCCGGTCGCTACAAGAAACTCACCGACATCGGCGGCACCGTCATCCGCAACCTCATCTCCGCCTAAAACGCGATCTTGCTCAGAATATTCAATATGTACTGGCGCGTCTCCGGAATCGCCGGCACCCCGCCTTCGCGGTCCACTCGCCCCGGCCCCGCGTTATACGCCGCCAGAGCCAGTTGTATGTTGCCCTCGTATTTATCCAGCAGTTGCTTCAAATAACGAGTCCCGCCATCGATATTCTGTTTCGCATCGAACGGATCTCTTACCCCTAACTCAGCCGCTGTCGCCGGCATCAGTTGCATCAATCCCTGTGCGCCCTTCGGCGACACCGCGCACGGCCGGAACGCACTCTCCCGCGCAATCACAGACCGCACCAGGTCTTCCTTCAACTTCTCCCGAGACGCGGCCTCCCGGATCAACGGGCTGATCTCTTCCATCGCCATCGGATCGCAATCCGCCGAAGCGATCGCGGCCGGCTGCGGCGCGGCCCCCACCGGCTCCACTGGCCATGGATTCGTGAACCACTTCGCTGGCTCCGCAACGGTCGCCTGTGGCACCGCTCCCACCACTTGCCGGCGCACCGATGCCTTCTGCTTCTCGATCGAAGACATCTGTGCCGTGCGCACATTTTGCACGGCTTTCCCTGCGTCTGGTTTCGGACTTTCTGCCGTTACCAACGGAATGACCAGAAAAACAAAACCTAGCACTTCTGTAGTTATCGGCAAAAACCCCGTGGTACTTGAGGGCTCCTCAGTCCCGTGTCATCTGGCGTTCTAAGAACCTCACTAATTTGGGACTTAAGTATAAATTTCAATGCCCCGAGAACTACACCCCAGCGCCATGTGCGACGATTATAGAGGTATGCAGGACAGGCGTTTCCAACCTCGCATGCTTTGCGCGGACCTGGTAAACATCCAATGGACCGATGAGTCCGGACGAAACCACCGAGCCATCGCGAATCTCGAAGATATTTCGCTCTCGGGTGCGTGTTTGCAGTTGGATCATGCGATACCCCTCAACTCAAAGCTCCGCATCAGCTACCCCAAAGGCCAGATGGAGGGCATTGTGCGCTATTGCGTGTACCGGGAGATAGGATATTTTATTGGACTCCAGTTTGCCGAAGGGGCTGGGTGGTCGCGAAAGGCATTCAAGCCCCAGCATCTCTTCGATCCCCGGCGCTTGACCGCCAAGCCGCCCAAGGTTCGACACACCCCCGTCCAGTTGGGTTTGCCCAACTAACGCGCGCCCGCCCGGAAGTTGGCGATCGCCTCCGATGTCCGTATCGCACGGCCATACACACGTAGTCGCTCCACCTTCCCCACGCGTAGCGTCGCCCCCCCATTCATCCCTCGTAAATCCCGGCTGTATCGCCCCCAGCCGAATTGCCGCTGGTCTCCTCCATCGTGCACCTTCCCATCCACCACGAACACGATCACCTTCGGCCCGCCATCCACAATCACCGCCACATGATGCAACCCCCCCGCCGATAACGCCCCACGGTCCGATGCCCACCGGTTCTCCGTCCGCCCATCATTCATCACCAACTCCACCGATCCCCCCTCTCCCGTTCGCAAGCTGAATCCCTTCCCGTCCGCACTCCGGTTGTCCACCAGCATCTGCCCAGCCTCCAAAGATGGCAACCGCACCCACACATCCACCGAAACGCCGCTCCGCATATCCTTCGTTCCATGCCCTCCACGCGCCCGCTCCACAAACGCCGGCAGTTCCGGCATCGCCGCCGACTCCGGCATCGCCCCCGCGCCCGGCAAATTCACCAGCAAACCCTTCGTCACAGCCTCGCGGTTCGTAAACTGATTCCACATCCCATTGAGCAGGCTCGCGTCGATCTCATGCACCCGCGCAATCTCTTTCTGCGTCTCCGTCAGGTAATACTTCCCGCCCTCTTCCACAAGATCCGGATAGCTCATTCGAATGACTGGGTCGTCGTCGTACAGCGCAATCTCCGGCTGCGACCAGCGGATCACTTTTCCCTTCGGAGAATCCGCTTCCACACCACCCACCAGCCACACCGGATTTCGTTCCTCATACGCAATCGTGCGCCGCCGCGGATGCTCCAGAATGAACCGCCCCCCATGATTGTGGAACCAGTACACAAACTTCCCGTTCTCGCACCGCCAGGCGAAATTGGCTGCCCGCGGATGCTTCATCAGCCGTCCGTCCGCGTACCGCATGTACTCCGGCGCTTCCCATGTGCGCCCGTCGTCCCGTGAATACGAATACGCCGCGTGCCCGTCAATCGTGCGAAACACCACAAACAACGATCCATCGCTCAGCTCCGAAAAACTGTGCTCCTCGGCAACTGGTCCACCCCCCGCCGGTGTCCGGATCCCCTTGTCCCCATCGGGCAGCGTCTCCCAGTGCAACTTCTCCGGATCGCGCTCGGTGAGAATATTGTCACTCCGCAACAACACGCCTTCGCTCGATGTGAAGAAGCCCTCTCCGAATCCACCCACCTTGTGTAAGGGAACATAGCCCGCGTTCTTATGCAAAAACGCCTTGCCCACGGTCCAGAAAAACTTGATCTTCCCCTGGTAGGCATTACGCTTGTCAATCTCAAAATCCCGCTGCGGAATCTCGTACCGCTTCGCCGACCACGTCCGCCCGTGGTCGTCGCTGTACTTGTACACAAAGTGGCCCAGCGAATCCACGCGCCGCACCCATCCATCCCGGTATGCGGGTTTGTCCCCAATCACCTGCCGGATATTGTCTGTGTTGTGGTTGTAGAAAACATACACCCGCCCGCTCGGGATCTTAAGCACCACCGCATACGATGCCTCCGGACCATTCGACGGCTCCACGTCCACCGCCTCCGACCATGTCTTTCCCTGGTCCGTGCTGCGCCGCGTCACAATGTGCTGTCCGCCCGCGCCCTCCTGCCCCGGCCCCGTGGTCACCACACAAAGCCACGCCCCGTCGTTCGTCTTCACCATGTATGGCTGTTCCGAATAGCCCTCATCCGGAATCACCGAACCGGCAACAATATTCCGCGGATCGGCGACCTGCGCCGGAAGCACGGTCGCGGCAAGAATGGCAACAAGAAGAGTCATGGTCATTTTCAGAATAGTAGTTTCAGAGAGAATTGCACCTGGCGCTCACCGGTAGCTGAGCTGATCACACCAAAGCTGTTCGCCCCCAACCCTTCCCCTGGCGAGAAAAAGTAGGGGGTATTCGAGAGATTGAAAGCCTCGGTGCGGAAGAGCAGCGAAACACGTTCCCGCACCGCGAACGACTTCTGCAGAGCAAAGTCGTAGTTCACACGGCTCGGTCCCCGCACATTCGCCAGCGTGCGGCTCACGTTGCCGAAGGTAAACGGATCCGGTACCGTGAACCGGCTCACATCGAAGTAACGGTTCAGCCGGGTCTGCGGAGCACCCGAAAGCTCAGCCGATTGGCCGGTGCTGTTCGGCCGCAGCACTCCACCGCCCACCCCGCTGTTTCCCGTCGAAGTCAGCGCCAGCGGAAAGCCTTTGTTCCAACTGTATGCCCCAGTCACTGACCATCCACCCACAATCCAATTCACCGGCGCAGAAGCCGTATTCAGCACCGCTTTCCCCTTCCCGAACGGCAGGTCCAGCGTATGGCTGATCACCAGACGCTGCGACACGTCGCCTTCCGACAGGCTCCGCTCCGCCGCCAGATTGAATATGTCTTGTACCGGCGGCACAAACGCGGTCTCGCCGAACACGCGCCCACTCCCGTTATCTATGAGCTTCGAGTTCGTATATGTGACCAGGATCGAATAGCCTCGTGCAAACCGCTTCTCCGAGCGCATCACCAGCGAATGATACGTGGATGAGCCCATGTTCTGCGCCACCGCCGGCGAGTTCGACGTGACAGCCGTGTATTGCGGATAGGGCCGCAGCAACTGCGACCGCGCGATCGTGCGTTGTGCCAGTGTCCCCACATCGGCAATTCCAAAGAACGGATTCGCCACCTGTTGGTTGAGCGCGGCGCCCAAAGCCTGATACTGCGGGTGAAGTTGGTTCCAATTGCCCGACACCGGGATTCGCGTCCCTTTATTGGCCGCATAGCCCGCTTCCAGCAGCCATTGCTTCGGCAGTTGCCGCTGGATCGTCACGTTCCACTGCTGGTTGTACGTGTTCGACTTGTTCCCCCGGTCCATCGCCAGCAATCCCTGTCCTAATTGCGTGCGGTACTGTGGCGTATTGGGCGCCTGCAGCAGCCCTGTCGGATACGGATTGTCGATCGTATTCAACGGCGTAACGCCGTCCAGGCTCGATACCCATGGCGTACTGATCTGTGCCCCAGGCATCCCGAAATTCTGCGCTCCCGTTGTCCCGAACCGCGGAGTGTGGAATATCCCATATCCCGCCCGGATCACGGTCCGCTCGCTCATGCGGTACGCAAAGCCCAGCCGAGGCCCAAAATTGCGGTACGTACTGTCGAACTGTCCACGCGGCTGCCCGTCCTGCCCGGGATACCGCAGCACACCCGCCAGATTCGGCAAGCCCGGAATCGCAATCGGAAATGGCGCCGTGAAATCAAATGTCCCGAAACGGTTATATCGCTCCGTCCGCGGCTGCTCGTACTCCCATCGCAATCCCGCATTGATCGTCAGCTTTCCCAGACGGATATCGTCGTTGAAGAACATCGAGTAATACATGTTCCGAATCGCCGCCGCCGGCACGCTCCCGATGGACCCCGTCCCGAATCCCGTCAGCATCGATGCTACACCGCTCCCCGCAGTCAACGAAGCGCGAAGCGGGTCCGGTCCCTGCGTCTGCCCCAGCCCGAAGCTGTAACTCCCCGATGGAGCCCCTCCCTGAAACG
>CALFYN010000303.1 GCA_937952345.1 uncultured Acidobacteriota bacterium | reverse complement strand
ATTCGCGGATGAAGTGACGATGACGAAGTCGCTCGAAAACCGGCGCGAGATGTAGACTGCCGGTTTAGAAATTCAATTTCAACGCCATCTGCCCCACACGCGGCAAACCCGCCGTCGCCGTAATCCGGCCGAACTGGCCGCTGCCGAATGCGGTATTCGGCAGGTCCAGGTTCGCACGGTTGAAGATGTTGAAATACTCCAGCCGGAATTGCAGCGAAACATTCTCCTTGATCTTTGTATTCTTGATCAAGGAGAAGTCCGTATTCACCATATTCGGCCCGCGCACGTCGGGCAGTGTCCGTCCGACATTGCCAAGAGAGAACGACGCCGGCAATGTGAATTGTGTGATGTCGAACCAGCGGTTGATCTGTTCGCCACGTGAACGCGACGCATCGATGCGAGCGCTGGCGCCCGTGGAATTGGGCCGGTTGCCGCCGCCGGGAATGGGCGCCGACAGCGTCAGCGGCGTGCCTCCCACGTAACTCGATACGCCGTTAATCTGCCACCCGCCGTACGCCTTCCCACGCCAGAACGGCAACTCCGCCACGAAACTCACCGTGAGCGATTGCGCCACGTCCATATCGGAAAGTCCGCGCTCGGCACGCAGGTTGTACCAGTTCTGCACGTTGCCGAGACTCGTCGGGCCGATCGGGGAAACCTGGCTCGCCGAATCCGTGATCACCTTGCCTGCCGTGTAAGCCATCAACACACTAACGCCTTGCGAAAAACGTCTTTCCACCTTCGCTTGCAGCGAGTGGTACACCGAATTCGCCATCGCCATATTGATGATGTTCACGCTGGTGAACTGCGGATACGGCAGCAGCAGTTGCCGGCGCGCCACGCGAGGCTGGGCCAAAGCTCCCACACTGATGCTCCCGGCGAAAGGATTGTCCACCAGCGTGTTCAATCCCGTTCCCAGCGAAAGAAACCGCGGGTCGAGCGCATTCATCTCCCGGTTGCGGAACCCGAGATGAATGCCTCGGCTGCCCGCGTAGCTCACATCCGCGATCATGTTTCCGGGCAACTGCCGCTGCACATCGAAGTTCCACTGATAGTTCTCGCCCAGAACCGGATGGGAATCCCAGATCGTGGGCGCCTGGCCAAGGAACGTCGAGGCGCCCAGCGAATCGCGCGTCGGCGCAACCAGGCCGTCGGGGTATGGATTGGCCAGCGTGCGGAACGGCGTCACACCATTGTCGAGCGAAGCCACCAGCGGCGTCGTGGCGCTATAGCCGTTCGAAGGCGAGAATCCCACCGCATTGTTCGAAATATCCAGCGGCGAGAAGAACAAACCCGCACCCCATCGCAGCACGGTCTTGTTGTCCATGGAATAGGCGAATCCCACGCGGGGCGCGAAGTTCACCTTATCCCAGTCATGCACTCTGCGCCGGCCGGCCGATGCGAACTCCAGTCCGCCCGTCAGATTCGGGAAGGCCGGATTGCGCACCGGAGAAGCCAAGTCCGCATTGAAGCTGTTCATCTGGTTGTAGCGCTCCGTGTAGGGCGATTCCGTCTCGTACCGCAGCCCCAGGTTCACCGTAAGTTTCGCGCCAAGCCGGATATCATCCTGGAGGTAGAAACCAGCGTAGTAATTCTGCATCGCCACGCCCACCGTAGTCGGAACATTCCCCGAGGCCGGCACGCCCAACAAGAAACTGGCCACGCCGTTGCCCGTATTTGTGAACACCGTCGGACTCGGGCCACGCGTAAACACCCGGTTGAACGTATAGGCCCCGCCACCGGAGCCGAGATTGAAGTAGTTAACCCGCTTGAGGCGAACGTCACCGCCGAACTTGATATTGTGCCTGCCGGCAGTCTTCGTCACCGAGCCCAGCAGGCTATGCGTATCGTTGCCATTGTCGAGAAAACTCTGCCCCCCAAGCCCGGCGTACTGTTCGACGGTGACGGCCGGAAACACCGGGATCTGGAACTGGCTCACCAGCGATGCCGGAATCCCGAGTTCCCGCTGATCAAACCCGTAGCTCCTCGTCTGCCGGAGTTGGTACCAGCGGGCGAAACCGTAGCGAACGCTGAGAATCGTAGTGTTGTTCAGGATCAATGTGTTGTCGAGCGCAGCCGTGTGCTGCGTGAACGGCGTTGTACCCACCGAACCCGTGCCCGAACTGGCGACGTTGTTGAAATAGTCCGGCTGCGCGAGCGAAGTTTTGTTGCGCGCGATACGGCCGAAGGTGCGCCACCGGTCGGTGAACTGATGATCCACTTTCGCCGAAAACTGATCGGAATCGATGCTGCGCCCGGCATTGGAGATGAAGTTGTTGAAGTTCGTGAATGGGTCGCCCTGTACGTTCGGCTGCGGATAGTAGGCAATCATCTTCTGGGCAATCGGGCTGATGCGCGCAGCAGGCAGCCGGTTGCCGGCGAACGGATTGCGCGCCGTCGTCGAACTGAACGGATCGTAGATGGTCGCTAGCGCTCCGTTCGGCGCAAGAGTCTGGCTGAAGTCGCCCCCGCGCTCCAGATTCGTCGGAAGCGAATTACGAAAGACATCTCCACGCCGCCACTTCGTTCCCTGGTAATCGCCGAAGAAGAAAGTCCGGTTGCGCACGATCGGCCCGCCCACCGCCGCCCCATACTGATTCATCCGGAATGGGGGTTTCGCACGGCCCGAGGTCTTGTTGAACAACTCGTTCGCGTCGAAGGCACTGTTGCGCAAGAACTCGAACACCGCCCCATGAAATTCATTGGTGCCGGAGCGCGTGCTGACATTCAACACTCCGCCTGCAAAGCGTCCCCATTCCGCGGAGAGATTGTTGCTCTGCACCTTGAATTCCTGCGTCGATTCAATCGACGGAATCGTCGTGATCTGATTGAAGAATCCAGCCGTCGCCGGCACGCCGTCGATCTGAATTTCATTGCTCTGCGCACGCCCGCCATTGATCGAGAAGTTCGTATCCCATGTCGTATTCACCGGGATGTCTCCGAATTGTCCCGATGCGGCCCGCGTACTGAGTATCCCCGGGGTCAACTGCACCAACCGGAACGCACTACGCCCGTTGAGTGGAATGTTCTGGATCTTCGCATTGTCGATCAACTGCCCAAGCGAGGATGTCTGCTCATCGAGCAGCGCCGCCTGCGCATTGACTTCGATTTTCTCGGTAACGGCGCCAACTTGCAGTTCGAAATCCATGGTGGCCGTTTGATCGACGATCAACTGCAGGTTGGTCCGCGTCTCGGTACGGAATCCGGGCTTGATTACACTGATCGCATACACGCCCGGGGGCAAACTGGGGATAGCGTACAAGCCGCGCTCATTGGTAACAGTACGGCGCACAACTTGGGTGGCGAGATTAGTGGCGGAAACCTCCGCATCGGTGATGACCGCTTGCAGCGAATCGCTGACACGGCCGGTGATTTGAGCATTCTGTCCGAGAAGCAAAGAGGAAGACGCGGCGAACAGAGCCGCAAGCAAAAGCTGAGACATAACTGTCTATATTCTATATACCCGGGGGATGGTGGCCGGATGCGGATTGCTGAGAGCAGGCCGCCCGAAAGCTTGTATAGTGGCAGATATGCCTTGCACACGACGACGGATGCTGCAAACCGCCGCCGCGATTCCCATGTTCCGGGGATTCGCAGCCGCGGCACAAGTCAACTCGAAGTCCGATTCCAGCAAACTGGGTATGCCCGGCCTCTTCCCGGGCCGCGTGATCGGCGTGGAAGACAAGCGCTCCATCGCCTCGGGCCGCTACAACGCGGAAGCCATCGGACCGATGATGCAGCGCGGCATGAAAGAACTCACCGGCGCCGATTGGGCCGAAAGCTGGAAGCTTTTCTTCCAGAAGGGCGACCGTGTCGGCATCAAAGTCAATCCCGTCGGCGCGCCGCGCGTCATCAGCGACGTCACCGTGCTCCATCAGATTCTCGATGGCCTCACCCTCGCCGGCGTGCAGGCCAAAGACATCGTTGTCTATGACCGCTACCGCCGCCAGTTCATGAACGCCGGATTCAACCGCTGGGTGCGCGACGGGAACCGCATCTCCCACGCCGTCGAAGATTACGACGAAATCCAGCTCGATATCGAAGGCTACGACCGCGATCATTATGTCGAACTGCCGCTCACTCGTCCCGGCTACGAGAAAGACGAGCGGGCCCGCAAGTCCTTCGCATCGAAATTCATCACGCAGCAGGTGGACAAAGTCATCAACCTCTGCGTGCTGAAGGAACATCAATCCGCCGGCGTTACCCTGGCGCTGAAGAATCTCTCCCACGGCTTCGTCAACAACGTCTCCCGCTCACACGCCACGGTCACCATGAATTCCTGCAATTCATTCATTCCCGCGATCGTGCAGATGCCGGTCATCCGTAACAAAGTCGTGCTGAACATCCTGGATGGCGTGAAGGGCGTCTATCACGGCGGACCCAGCGCACGGCCCCAATTCGTCTGGGAGAACCACACCATTTATTTCTCCACCGACCCGGTCGCCATCGATCACGTCGGCTGGCGCAAGATCGATGAAAAGCGTGTCGCCGTGGGCATGAAGAAACTGGTGGAAGACGGCCCCGACAAATTCAGCACGTTCATTCACCGCCAACCGGAACACGTCGAAATCGCCGGCGCGCTTGGCTTAGGCGTATTTGATTGGAACAAGATCGACTACCGGCAAATCAAGCTCTAGTCTTGAATCAGAACGTATATTTCAACGCGAGTTGAATGTTCCGTCCGCCGCTGGCGCCTGTGATGGTACCGAACTGCGGGCTCGCCAGATTGCCGTTCGGATTGCTCAGCACTTTGTGATTCAGCGCATTGAACATCTCAAAACGGAACGTGATGTTGTGCCCCTCGACAATGGGGAAACGCTTGTGCAGCGCCGCATCGTAGCTGAACCCGGAGGGGCCGCGGAACACGTTATACCCAAGATTGCCGAAACGCCGGCCGGTGCGCGGCGCGTTCACATCGAACGCCGCGCGGTTCAGCCATAGCAACCCTTCCACGTTCTTGATGTAGGGATCGACGCCGGAGACCAGGTCCGGACGCTGCCCGTTGATGCGTCCATTGGGAAACGTCGCCACGCCCGATGTCACATTGACGGGCAGCCCCGAACGCCAGGTCATGATCCCCTGCAGTGTCCATCCGCCGAACACCGCCTTTCCAACGGGGTTCGCCTCCAGCTTGCTCGACGGCAGAGCCACCGAGTACGTGTTCACCCAGCGATGCCGCAGATCGCCCTGCTTCGGCCCGTACGAATCGCGCCAGTTGTAGGGATCCTGCATGGTGCTTTCCCCGAAGGTAATCGTCGCATCCGCCGGCCCATAGGCCAGGGACTTCGACCAGGTGTAGTAGCTATCGAACGTAATTCCTCTCGTCAACTTCTGATTCAGCGAAATCTGTAGTGCGTGATATGACGTATTCGCCGCATTGGCGAAATACTGTACATCGCCGATGTCCGTGCGCGGACGCCGCCCCAGCGCCGGATCCACCAGATTGAACGTGCTCGGCGCAATCTGCTTCACCGTGCGGCTACCCACGTAGGAGGCCTGCAACGCCAGCTTCGCAGTGATCGCACGCTGGACACTCACATTCCACTGTCCGGCGTACGTATCGCGCGCATTGTAGTCGGCCACCTGCCGCGACAGGATCAGTCCGCGGGGCAACAGCGACGGATTCGCCGTCACCTGGTTTACGAAATCCCGCGAAAAAGGAAACGAAACGTTGAAGCCCGGCGGCAGGTCGGAGATATTGAAGTTCGCCACGAAGGGAAGCTGCGGATCAACGAATGCCGCGTCGTAGAAATAGATCGCCTGCGGAGGAATGTACCCCAGGCCAAA
>CALFYN010000302.1 GCA_937952345.1 uncultured Acidobacteriota bacterium | reverse complement strand
GGAGCGGGCCTGGGAGTCAAATCCCAGGCCCGTTTTGTTTTAATGCAGATGCAGGGCCAGGATCTCGAATCCGCGGTTCGTGTTCTCCACCTGCTTCGTTTTCAGCAATACCTCAAAGTGCGGCAGAGCCCCACCGTTCCGGCGCGGCAGGCGGCGGAGCAGTTCGACAAGAAAGCTCTCGGTGGTGAGCAGGTTACCCGCGGCTTCGGTGCTGGACATGTCCGTGCCCCCGAGAATCAGGGTATTGCCGGTCTTGCTGAGATTGGGAAGATAGGCCACGATCGAAAAGCCTTGGTTCCCTTCCGGGCCGCGGGGGTCGCTCTCGAACAACTTCGGCTCGCCGTTCGCGGGACGCCGGTTCTCCACGCGGCGGCGCGAAGAGGCTGAGTCCTGATCGAGATGGAAATCGCCGGGCCTGTCATAGACATGGAAGTCCATCATCTCGTCAAACAGATGAACCCAGGGCACCGCACGTTGCGATCCCACCAGGATATTGTTGCCCGTCTGGAATGCCCGCACGTTATGATCCCGTGCATAAACTACCGACGTGCGGGCCGGATCGAGCAGGCGCAACTGCTCGATCTGCCGCACCATCATCACATCGGCCAGTGAAGTATACCGGCGCGCCATGAGGTAGCGCACCAGATCACGGAACTCGGGCGGCGCCGGCACCCGGTCCAGATCTTTCTCATAGGATCTGCGGACATATTCATCCAGTCCGATGGGGCGGCGGAGGGCATCCTGTACGGCGGCAATCGCCGAATCGGCCAGCACCACATAGTTTTCACGCCCATTGGCGGCGAAGTTCTTCCAAAAGAGCTGTACGGATGGACCTGACGAAGGGGCTACGGTAGGGCGCATCCAAAGCCGCAGGCTGGTGGCGGCGAGAACGGCGCATAGCGCGGTCAGTATCCAGACCAGACGGCGCTGTCCGGCCGGAGGCGCAGCTGGAGTGGGCGTAACCGGCGCCGCGGCGGGCGGCTCCCGGTGCGTCACCACAGGCAGATAGGAGCCGCGCGGGATTTCCAGCAAGAACGGCTCGTCGTGGCCTTCTTCGGCGAAGTACCGTTCCAGGCGCTTGCGCAGCTGTGAAGCCTGCACCCGCACCAGCGTATCCTGCGAGGAGTCGAATTGCGGATGGCGGTCGAAAACGGCCACCCCGATCTCGTGTTCCTTGATCTCCTCGGCGGCTTCATCCCACGCCCGGCGGCAGAGAAAATGGAGCAGATCCTTCAGCCGGGAAGATCGGCTGAGATGCGGCGAAGCACATACGCGTTCGGCCAAAGCCCACATCTCCTCCTTCGGGAGCAAGGGCGGCGGGACCTTGGCGAGATGCATCTGCCAAAGATTTTACCATTCGCCAAAGCAGAGCATAACGTCTTTTAGATCAATTGATTATCTAAAAGTCATCACGGTGAATTCGCGGTGAATTCACTTGTCTTGCCGCGCGCTTCGGCGCATCGTGGGCGAAAGAGGATTGTCTACACTCATGCTTCGAACACCCGTCTCGTTCATCGCCCTGTTTGCTTTGACCATCGGTTCCGGTTGGGCCCAACAGACCACCGCAACCGTCGTCGGGCAGGCCACGGACCCCAGCGGAGCCCTTCTCGCAAAGGTATCCATCAAGCTCAAGAACCTCGCCACCAACGCCGTTCGTGAAACGGAAACAGACGCGAGTGGACTCTACACGATTCCCTTCCTCACCGCCGGACGGTTCACGTTGACGGCCTCCGCCGCGGGGTTCCGGACGCACAATGTGGAGGCGTTCGAATTGCAAGTCGGACAGACCGCCCGCGTGGACTTGCGCATGGAGCTTGGCGCGGTGACGGAGACGATGAATGTCTCGGCTTCCGCGGCGGCTCTCCAGACGGAGGCGGTTACGGTGGGCGCGGTGATCGACTCCTCCAAGATTGTGGACCTGCCACTGAACGGACGGAACTTCGTCCAACTCGCGCAGTTGGTGCCGGGCGTGAATCCAGGAACCCCGGGCTCGATCACGGTGCGCCGCGGGCGCGGGTCGATTGGCGAGACTTCGCGGAGCTTCGGCGGCACGGCGATGTCGGCCAACGGGGCCCGCGACACGAACAACCGTTTCTATCTGGATGGTGTCGAGTTCATGGACTACGATGCGTTCAGCTATCCGTTCGCGCTGTCGGTGGACTCGCTGGCGGAGTTTCGGGTGGAAACCTCCACCTACTCGGCGGAGTACGGCGCGTCGCCCGGCGGGCAGGTGAGCATCCTCACCAAGCGCGGCGGGAATGCGCTGCGCGGGACACTGTGGGA
>CALFYN010000301.1 GCA_937952345.1 uncultured Acidobacteriota bacterium | reverse complement strand
GCAGGCGCGGGGCGATGGATTCGCGCTGTTCCCAGGCTTGTTCGAGGGCGGTGGCGAGTTGATCGGGATCGAGGGTTTTGAGATCGAGGACGAAGGGATCGCAGCCGACGGCGGAAGCCAGATGCAGCACCTTGGGATCGTAGGTGAGGGCGACGAAGGGGGCTGCCGCCATGGTGGCGAAGATGACCGCGTGGAGGCGCATTCCGACGACCATGTCGCATTCGGAGAGCATGCGGGCGCGGTAGCGGGGAGCGAGTTGCGGGGCGGCGATCTCGACGGCCTCGCGGTGGCGCATCATCTGCACGACGCGCTGGGCGACGGCGTAATCGTTCTCGAGCGGCTGGTGTTCGATCCACTGGAAGGGGATGAACTTGAGGTGAGCCGGATGGCGGTCGAGGTACCGGTCGAGGCCATCGGCGACGGCGGCTTCCCAGCGTGCGGCTTCGACGTCGATTTCCCAGGGGCGGAGAGCGATGCCGATGACGGGCTTGTCGTGGATGGGGCGATCGATGGTCCAATCGCCCGCGAGGGCGAAGGCGGGATCGGCGGCGACATGGACGCGTTCGCGCGGGATGCCGAGATCGGCGATCAGATCCTGGGAGGGCTGCTCGCGTACAGAGATGCTGGACGCGCCTTCGAGCAGGGCGCGTGACATGCGGCGGCCTTCTTCGGTGCGCAGGGGTCCGGCGCCGACGGCGTAATAGACGACGGGCTTGCCGAGGAGCGCGGCGAGCAGCGGCGCACCGCCGACATAGCTTAGGCTGCCGTGGCCGGGGGTCCAGAGGGTTTCCGGATAAAAGCCCCAGTAATCGAAGAAGAGGCCGCCTCCGCCGACGAGGACGAAATCGGCCGCGGCGACGGCTTCAAATTGTTCGGCGATGGATTGCCAGTGGACGGCCTGGACCTGGTGCTGAGAAGCGGTGAGGTCCGGATTGCCGGACATGACGGTGAGCTGGAGATCGGGGATGCGTTCGCGTAAGAGGGCGACGAGGCTGGCGAGGATCGCTTCGTCTCCCGTGTTGTCGAAGCCGTAGGAACCGACAATGTACCCGCGCATCGAAACCGCCATTGTAACGAGATTGCAGCCTCAGGCGTGGATGACGTGGCTTCCGGGCGAGTTGATGGCGATGGGGATTTCTTCGAGTTCGGCGAGGGCGGCGCGGACTTGGGCGCGGCGGTCGGGAGGGACGACGAAGAGAAGGCAACCGCCGCCACCGGCTCCGAGGAGTTTGCCGCCGAAGGCTCCGGCGGAGCGTCCGCGCTGGTACATCTCTTCGATTTCGGTGCTGCAGACGGAGGAATCGAGGGAGCGCTTCAGTTGCCAGGCTTCATCGAGCAGTGCGCCGAAGGCGGTGAGGGATTGGTTGCCGGTGAGGATGGAGTAGCCTTCGTCGACCATTTCGCGCATGCGGAGCAGGACGCGGGTTTGCTCGCCGATGCGGCGGATGATGTTGGTGGCGACGTCGGCGGCGCGGCGTTTGATGCCGGTGTGGAGGAGCAGGAGGTGATCTTCGATGTGGCGGATGCGGTCAGGGGAAAGGGGGACGGCGTGGACAACAATGTCTTCGCGGGTGCGGAATTCGATGAGTTTGAGGCCGCCGACAGCGGCGAAGACCTGGTCCTGGCAGCCGACGGCTTCCTTGAGGGTGTCCTGTTCGAGGAGGATGGCTTCGATGGCGAGATCGAGGGGGCGGCGGGCTTTGCCCTGGAAGGCGTGGAGGGCGTTGAGGAGGCCGACGACGAAGCTGGAAGAGGAGCCGAGTCCGGAGAAGGAGGGGAGTTCGCCGGTGTAATTGATCTCGACGTCGGTGGAGATGCCGCAGTGGCGGAGGCATTCGCGGAAAGGGGCGTGCTCGATTTCCTCGAGGCTGCGGACGCATTCGACTTTACGGTAGGCGATGCGGATGGAGTAATCGAAGAGGCGGGAGTAGAAGCGGGAGACGGAGAGATAGGCGGAATGATCGATGGCGGTGCCGAGCACCGCGCCGCCGCCGTTTTTTTCGAAGTAATCGGGGTAATCCGTACCGCCGCCGAAGAAGCTGATACGGAACGGAGTCTGGGTGATGATCATGAAAGGTTGAAGGCCGGACGAAGGATCTATTATCCGCCGCTGGGAATGTTGGGTGCCACAGTAGCACTATTTGCTACTCTCGGAAGCGCGAGCATGGCAGACATACCGGAGCAGCAGGAGGCGCGGGTCACGATACTGCGCACATCGAAGCGGGATAACGAGAAGCGGGTGATGATTGTGAAGATCGACGATCAGCCGCTGGCGACGCTGTATTACGGCAAGTCGGCGACGCGGGTGTTGCCGCCGGGCAAGCATACGTTGAACGTGAACAATACGTTTGTGTGGAAGAACCACAAGTTCGAGATTGGGGCGGGGGAGCATGTGACGTTTCAGTTGATTAACCGGTCGGGGAAGTTCACGTGGTTTCTGGTGGCTTTGATGGGGGCGGGGCCGATGTATATCGACATTGAGCGGGAGGGGTGAGCGGGCTTGGTGGGACTAACGCGAAAATGGGTTGCGAATGGTAAGCCCATCGACCGTCTGGCCATCGCGCATGTCCTCGGTGTACAGTGTGCCGGCGCCAGCATGGAGCGCAGCCGCGAGGATGAGGGAATCAAAGATGGAATACCCGTAGCGTTCGGCGATACGCACGGCCCTCTCGTGGATCTCGGCCGTAAGTGGCACGGGCTCGGGACAGAAGACGCGAAGTATGTCCAGGGCGCGGCGAACTTCTTCCCAGCTCTTGTCAAGCTTGCGCCGTGCCACAGCGACGAACTCGTTCAGAACCTGCACGGACAGGATTCCTCCAGCAGCCAGCAGAGTTTCGGCCACCTGACTGCGCGTGTCGTCCTGGCGGAAGGCGTACAGGATGACGTTGGTATCAAAGAACGGCTTACCGTTCATTGATCTCTTCGCGATTGAATTGGAAATCAGGAGGGAAGGACCACTTCATTTGACGGAGCTGCTCCAGTGCCTTCTCTTTGGACCGGTCACGGGCCACCTTGAAGTCGCGTTTCCCTGCGATGGAAATCTCGATTTCGTCACCCTCTTTGAGATCCAGCGCTTCGACAACCAAAGCAGGAAGACGCACGGCCAAACTGTTGCCCCATTTGGAAACCCGCATAAAAGATATACTTAACACAGTGTATATCCAACGGCATTACTTTGTCTTCCCGTGGACGACATTGAGCGGGAGGAGAAGCGGGCATTATAATAGGTATACCAATGCCATGACAACATTGAAACTGACTGCCGTAGGTACTTCGACGGGAACCATTCTGCCTAAGGAAATGCTGCACCGCCTGAAGGTGAAGAAGGGTGACACGCTGTTTGCAATCGAGACGCCGGAGGGGTATCTACTGACACCTTATGATCCGCGGGTGGAGGAGCAATTGGAGGCGGGGCGGAAGTTCATGAAGCAGTACCGGGAGACGTTCAAGGCACTGGCGAAATGAAGCGCGAGCCGAAGTGGGTGGAGAAACGCGCCCTGCTTCTGTTGCATGAAGAGAGTCTGGCGGAGTTCGGCGGCAGCCGGGGTTTACGGGACGAGGGACTGCTGGAATCCGCCTTGGACAGAGCCCGCAACAAATATCACTACGACCGCCGCGGGTGCACGATTGCCGTGCTCGCGGCGGCGTATGGTTTCGCCATGGCCCGCAATCATCCGTTCGTAGATGGCAACAAGCGCGCTGCCTTTCTGAGTATTGGCGTGTTTCTGGCGATGAACGGATATGAACTGCGGGCCGATCAGGTGGAGGCGATCACAATGATAGAGGAATTAGCCGCGGGACGGATTGACGAGGCGGCGCTGGCGGAGTGGATTGGAGCGCGCTCGGTAAAAGGCTAAGGTTTGATTTGCGGGCAGCGGCTGAAGAGGACTTTGAGATAGCCGGACATTTTGGTGTCGAAGCCGGGATTGCGGAACAGTTGGGGGTAATAGAGGCAGAGGTTGTAGTTGAGATAGGCGAGGGTGTATTTGGTGAGTTCCTGCACCTGGCGGACGGGGAAGACCTGGCCGCTCATGGAGACCTTGGTGGACTCGCCCTTGTGGCGGATGAGATCCATCTGGAAGATGCGGATGACGTCGAGGGTGGCGTTGTCGCAACCGCCGTGCGTGGGGACGGTGAAGCCTTTGCCGAGCAGGGCCTTTTTGTCCGGGCGCTGGAAGTGCTTTTGCAGCATCCACTGGACGACGAGGACATCATCGGTATGATTGGCGCATCCTTCGCCGACGGCGTAGGTGGTGTTCCAGATCTGACGCATCTTGACGCGGCCTTCGGTGGCTACCGGGCTGTTGGATATATCCATGATTTCAGGCATTTTGTTTCGTTTAGCTCCTCTCATCTGGGAAGGCGCGAGGGCAGGCCAGAAATCTATCACTGGGATGCAACTTTTTTGCGAGTTGCGAATCAATACGCGGCGCGGCCGTCGGTTTCGAATTTGTTGAACTTGGGCGGCTTGACGCGGGCCATCTGATCGAGAGCGGCTTGCAGCTTTTTGCGTGCGGCCTGGGCTTCGGCGGAAGCGCCGCTCACGGGGATGGGTGATTTCTCGAAGGGATCCTTTTGGATGTCGTAGAGGCGGTTGTCGAGATAGAGCTTCCAGCGGTGATCCCAGGCGAGGCGGGTGGGCGTGAAGTTTACTTTGCACCCCGGGTGCGGATCGAAGTGGGCGAAGGCCCATTGACGCGGGTTACCCTTCTGGCCGCGCACCTGCGGGATGAAACTGCGGCCATCGATGGGGAGTCCATCGAACCATTTGGCTCCGGTGGCTTCCATTAGGGATGGAAGGAAGTCGGTGGAATCGATGAGATCGGAGCAGACGCGGCCGGCCGGGGTTACGCCTTTCCAGCGGGCGAGCATGGGGACGCGCATTCCGGCTTCGGTGGTGAGTCCCTTGCCGCCGGGGATGACTTTGTCTCCCATGCGGGAGGTGATCTCCGGAGGGGTGCCGTTATCGCCGTAAAAGAGGATGAGCGTGCGTTCGGCGATGCCGAGTTTGTCGACGGCATCGAGCAGGCGGCCCATGCAGACGTCGAGATACTCGACCATGTCGGGGAAGTATTTGGGATCGTCCTTGAGGCGATCGCCCTTGGCCCAGTCGGCGCTGCGGGGAGTGGGGTTGAAGGGCGCGTGGGTGAGCACCATCGGGTAGTACACGAAGAATGGATTGGCCTTGTTGCGCTCCATGAAATGGATGATGAAATCGGTGAATACATCTTCGCCGTATTTACCTTTGGTGTCGGTGCGTTTTTTGCCGTTTTCGTTGATGACGGGGTCGGCGAAGCGGGAGCCTTTGTCTTCGGTGAACAGATCGTGCCAGAGCAGGTATTCGTGGAAGCCGCTTTGTTCGGGTTTCATTCCGGTGGCACGGCGGGGGGAGGGCTTGCCTTCGTAGCTGTAGAACTGCCATTTGCCGGAGATGCAGGTGCGGTATCCGGCGCGCTGCATCATGTGGCCGAAGGTTTTCTCGTTGGGATCCATGGTGCCGAAGGAGCGCCAGTTGCGGAAGTTGTGCTGGCCGGTCATGAGCTGCACGCGGGTGGGGGTGCAGAGAGGCTGGGCGTAGGCGTGGGTGAAGCGGACTCCGGTGGCGGCCATGCGGTCGAGGTTGGGGGTTTTGTAGGAGGTGCCGCCATTGGCGCGCAGGCATTCGTAGCCGAAATCGTCGGCCATGATGAGGATGACGTTGGTTTTCGGCTGCGATTGCGCAAGGGCTGCTGTCGCTGCGGTTGCGGAAAGAAAGCTCCGCCGGGTGAGCTTTGGGGCGTTGGATGGCATGCGAGGGGTATCGTATCACGAGCTTCTGGATGAACCAATTGCGGAAGAACTCTCGCGTATCCCGGTGACCCCACAATCGAGGGGCAACGAGGGATGGATAAGGAGAGAGACAAATGAAGCGAATCGCAGTATTCGTGTACGGGGTGGTGTGTTACGGGATCTTCTTTGCGACGTTCCTGTATGCGTTCGGGTTTGTGGGCAATGTGTTGGTGCCGAAGTCGATGGACTCGGGGCCGAGCGGGCCGCTGGGCGAGGCGTTTCTGGTGAACGCGCTGCTGTTGGGTGGCTTTGCGATTCAGCATAGTGTGATGGCGCGAAGCTGGTTCAAGCGGGGATTGACGCAGTTGATTCCGGAGCCGGCGGAGCGGAGCACCTATGTGCTGTTGTCCAGTGTGATGTTGATTCTGCTGTTCTGGAAATGGCAGCCGATGGGGGGAGTGATCTGGAACGTGGAGAACAGCGCGGGGCAAGCATTGCTGCATGCATTGTGCGCATCGGGCTGGCTGCTGGTGCTGCTGAGCACGTTCATGATCAATCATTTCGATTTGTTTGGGCTGCGGCAGGTGTGGCTGTATCTGAAGGGTGAGCCGTATACGCAACTGCGGTTCCGGACTCCGGCGATGTACAAGGTGGTGCGGCATCCGCTGTATCTGGGCTGGCTATTCGCGTTCTGGATGACACCGACGATGACGGCGGCGCACCTGCTGTTTGCAGTGCTGACGACGGGGTATATTCTGGTGGCGATTCAGCTCGAGGAGCGGGACTTGGTTCGCATTCATGGGGAACGCTACCGGACGTACAGGAAGTCTGTACCGATGATCCTGCCGGTGCGGGTGGGGGCCCAGAGCGCGGACCGCGATATGGCGATGGATAGCGCGTTCGGGGATTGAGGCCTGCCGTAAGTGATGAGTGCACCGCCGGCGATGGCGATACTTCTTGCTGACCGGCGGTGTAATTCTCGACGGCGCGAATGCTCTCACGCGATCTCGCGCATGTGTACGCTATAGGATGAGGAGTCGAAACCGATGCCTGGTCTGGACTGGTCACAATGCCCTGATGTAGAGAGCGTTCCCGGAAAGCGGAGCGGTGCTGTTGTTTTTCGTGGGACTCGGACTCCAGTTTCGGCCGTGTTCGAGAACATTCAAGATATGAGTATCGAGGAATTGATCGAGGAGTTCGGTGTTACGAGAGAACAGGTAGAGGCAGTTCTACGGTTTGTAGCGGCAAGCACAGAGGCAACCTCCCACCAATAAATGTTGGTCCTATTCGATAACGGCACACCCCGGACTCTTGCCAGGTTTCTTATCGACCGGCATACGGTGACAGAAGCCCGGTCGCGTGGATGGGCGGAGCTCGGAAACGGTGAATTGCTCAGTAAGGCAGAATCTGCTGGTTTCGAGGTCCTCGTCACAACCGACAGGAATATTGGTTACCAGCAGAATCTGGCAGGCCGGAGAATAGCCATTGTGGTTCTTGGGAAAGGACGCTGGACACTGATCCGCAAGCATGTTGCACAAGTAGTGACTGCAGTGAATCAGGCGGTTCCGGGGAGCTTCACAGAGGTGCCGATCCCGTTCGATTGAGGTGTTAAGGCAAGCCGAACGCCACCACTGCACCGCCGGCGGCGATCGCGACGTACTGCTTACCACCGGCTGTGTAGGTCATTGGTGAAGCTTTCCAGAGGGCATTGGCGGGGAAGCGCCAGAGCAGCTTTCCCGTTTTGGCATCGGCGGCGGCGAAATCGCCGTTGTCGTGGCCGAAGAAAACGAGGCCTCCATTGGTGGAAAGCGTGCCTCCCCAAGTGTTAGCGGGGCCTTCCTGCGCGAGTTCCCAGACGATGCGGCCGGTGCGGAGATCGAGCGCGCGGAGGTATTTCTTGCCGGGTTCATTGGGGACGCGGCGGGTGGTGCCTCCGTAGTGCGATTTTCCCGGTTCCCATTGGGCTGGCGCTTTGCGGTAGATGGTACATTTTTCGAGCGCCATGATGTAGTAGAGGCCGGTGGATGGGTTGAAGGATGGCGCCATCCAGTTGGTGGCTCCTTCGACGGCGGGGCAGGCGCGTACGCCTTCCGCTGTGGGATTAGCTTCGGGGATAACGATGGGGCGGCCGTCGGGGCCGATGCCTTTGGCCCAAGTCATTTTCTCGACGAACGGTTTGGCGAGAAGCAGTTTGCCGTCCGCGCGGTCGAGGACGTAGAAGAAGCCGTTGCGATTGGCCTGGGCGATCAGCTTGCGGGGGCGGCCTTCCCAAGTGGCGTCGATCAGCAGGGGCACCTGGGTGGCGTCCCAGTCGTGCAGATCGTGGGGGGTGAATTGATAATGCCAGCGGAGTTTGCCGGTGGAGGCATCGAGGGCGACGACGGAACTCGAATAGAGATTGTCGCCCTGGCGTTCGTCGCCGTTGTAGTCGGGGCAGGGGTTGCCGGTGGGCCAATAGACGAGTTTGAGTTGCGGATCGTAGACGCCGGTGAGCCATGCGGCAGCGCAGCCGTGCGGGAGTTCGACGCCTTTCCAGGTGGCGGCGGCGGGTTCGCCGGGGGCGGGGACGGTCCAGAAGCGCCAGACCTCTTTGCCGGTGGAGGCGCTGTAAGCGGCGATGAAGCCGCGAACGCCTTCGTCGCCTCCCGATGTTCCGCTGAGCACGAGATCGTTGACGACGAGCGGGGCTGCGGTGGCGCCGTAGTTTTGCCGGTAGTCGGCCATTTCCGTATCCCAGAGCAGTGCGCCGGTGGCGCGGTCGAGAGCGAGCAGATGGGCGTGATCGGTGGCCAGAAACACACGGTCATTGAGCAAGGCGACGCCGCGATTGATTCCGCCCGCCGCATCGCCGGTGAGTCCTTGCGTGCGGGGGCGGCGGAAACTCCAGATCTGGCGGCCGGTGGAGGCATCGAGGGCGTAGACTTCGTTGGCCGCGGTGATGTACATGATGCCATCGACGACAACAGGCGTTACCTGCAAGCGGCTCGCGCCGGGGATGCCGAACATCCAGCGCGGAGCGAGTGTGTTTACGTTGCGCGTGTGGATTTGATCGAGGGAGCTGTGGCGGTTGCCACTGAGTTCGCCGTGGTAGCTGAGCCATTCGCCGGGCTTCGGCGCGGCAAGGGCGGCGAACGATGGGCCGTTGACGGGGATGGCTCGCGTGGCGGTGCCGGTATCGGGGGCGTCGATGGTACGGAGGAAGGCGACTAGCGCATTCATTTCCGTTGACGGGAGATTCATGCCGGGCATGCCGCGTGTGGGGAGTCCGTTGCGGACGAGATCGCGAAGGGAAGCGGCATCACGAGTGCGGAGATTGCGGCGGGTGATATCGGTCCGCGTTCGCCGCCGCGCCCGTCTGCTCCGTGGCAGGCGCCGCAGCGAGCGGCGAACAGTTGCTTGCCCGATTCAACGGCTGGAGTTTGGGCGAAGGCGCAGAGCGAAGTGAACAGAAAGATCCGGAGCATCACCTGTCATTCTGAAGCATTCCGGCCGGGCTTTTCGGGACGGCGGCGGACACCGTGGAACAACTCGGAGACGCGGCGCCAATAGAGGCGAAGGGCGGCGGTGGCGGCGAGCAGGCCTCCGATGGCTGCCTGGAAGGCGATGCTGCCCGTGGTCGGGTCGAGATAAAGAGCTTTCGATATCGGATGGAGAGGGTCCATGGATCATTCCTCACTTTCTTTGGGGACGCCGGATGCGCCGCCCGGTTGCGAATTCCAGTACTTGAGAATGGGGATGGGTTTGGGGAGATTGTTGGCGTCGAATAGATAGACGAGGTCGGCTTCCGCGCCGCGGGGCGCGGTCACGTCGAGCGGTAGCGTTTCGGACAGAAGCCGGAGGAGGCCGGCTTTGCGGTGATCGACGGCGGCCGCATCCGCATGCGGAGGTTTGACGGCGAAGAGCGTGGAGAAGCGGTCCAGCAGATCGCGCAGCGGCGGCTCAGCCGGATAATCGAACTGCTCGGGATCGGCGCCGGTGGGCTGGGTGGCACGTGCTGTGCCATGCTCCAGAGCCATGCGGATGCGCGAGCCGTGATCGCCGTGAATCACGATGTGCGTGGAATCGTAGATGCCTGCCTGGCGCATGCGGTCGAAAAGCGCCTGCAGTTGATGGCTGACGGATTCGACCTGTTCGCAATAACGGCGGTAGCGTTCGCCGTATTGCTGCGAGGAGAGCCGCTGGTCCATGCGATCGCCGCTCCACTCGCGGAGATCGCGGACGGAGCCGTCGCGGCGGAACAGGTACGGATAATGCGGCGCCATGACGTGCACGAAAAAGAAGGTGGGCTGTGTGGCCTGCTCCAGGCTTTCGGCGGGAGCGGCGGGCCAGATGTCAGTGGCGGAAAGAGGTCCGGTGGTGTGCGGGGCGAAGCGGAAGGGGAAGAACGCCTTGACCTGGGAGAGGACGAGATCGGATTGCTGATAGTTGCCCACCAGCCACCGGAAACGGGTGTGCCAGGGGCCGGACGCGCGGTCGAGTTGTCCTAACTTGTCCCAGTAGTCCCGGAGGCTGTGAGGATGCACCTTCGGGGCGGCGTGATTGATGGCGCGATGCTGGATGATGCCGATGCGGTAGCCGTGGCCGGCGAAGAATTCGAGCAACCGGTTTTCTCGGAAGGTGCGCGTGCCCCAGCGCCACTGCGAGGAATTTTCGTCGAGCAGCATGCGGCGGCGCGTCAGCACGCGGCGATTGAGCACGCTCGACAGCGATGAGACGGTAGAAGGGTAGTTGCTATAGGCGTGCGTGAAGAGGCGGAATCGGTTTGCGGCGAATGTATCCTGGACCGCGCGGCGCGCCGATGCGCATTCGGCGAATTGCGCGGGCAGGCCGGCGATTCCGATATGTTCATCGAGCACGATGTACAACACATGAGAGAGGGGCTTGGCTGCATGAACGCTCGCAGCGGGCGCCGGCTTACGCTGGAGCAGCGACTGCCCTACATCCACGCCGAATGCGGAGAGAGTGAAGACAGCGAGGATAGTGGCGAAGTTGTCGCGCAGCAATAGAACAGCCGCACCGAGAAGCGCGCCCAGCAGGAGAGCGGTTGTATTCGGGGTGAGTTCCGCCCAAGGGGAAAGCAGGCGCATGGTGGGCACCACAGCCATCAGAACCGAACATGCGGCCGCCAGCGAGAGAAAGAGCATCTTCGGGCGCACCAATGCGGCCAGCACTGTACAGACCACCAGCAGCACCGCTGCCGCGGCGAGAGCCTCCGGAGCCCAGATGCGGTACTCGTTGCGCAGGAGGAATCGCAGGAACGGAAGGATCACGACACAAACAAGCACCAGGAGGCGGCCGGACAGCGTTCGAATATTAAAAGCCTTGCGCATGCTATCGCCTCCTCCGGTAGAGATGGAGCGTGCGGTGGCTGGAGGGAACGGGTTGGGTTTCGAGCAACTCCCAGTGAGAAGACATTGCCGCGGCGAGCCCTTCGATGGTGTAGTCCTCGAAGATGTCTTCACGGTGGGCGAGCATGGTTTGCACCATGGGGTCGGATTTGGGGACGAACTCCAAAAGGAGGTGGTCACCGAGGGAGGCGAGGAATCCGGCGATGTGGACGAGCGGCGCCTGACCGGAAATGCGCAGGTGATGCACAAGGGCGAGGGCGAGAACTAAGCCAGCGCGGGGACGGCCGAGGAGGCTGTCGCGTTCGCGGCAGGCGAAGCCGATGGCTGGTGAAGGGTAGCGCAAGTCCATGCACAGAGACAGGACGCGCTCCGATGCGGCTTCACGGGTTGCCAGATAGTGGCGGTCGGCGCAGATGGGGTCGGCTTCGAAGGCGACGCAAGGGAAGCCGAGATCGGCGGTGAGCTTGCTGTAGTTGCCGCGATTGGCGCCGAGGTCGAACACCAGATTGGGCTGCACGCGGCGCAGAACGCCGGTAACAAAATGCTGGCGGAATGTTTCGGCTTCCTCGCTGTAGTGCGTGCGCTCGGCGTAGTAGCCGCTCCAGACGGAGGATTGATTGGGGAGGCGCACAGACTGGATGGCACGGCGCAGGGAATCGGTGAGCGCGGCTTTGCGGTCGGCGGTTTGCGGCGCTGCTTTGCGTGCCGTATTCGCGGAGGGTTGTGCATCGGCACGCGAGTGCAGATGAATATGCAGGAGCGGGCCGGGCTGCAGATAGGTTCGCAACGGAAGCAGGCGGGAAGCGGTGGCGAGAGGGAATCCGTCGGGGTTGGTTGCGAGGTTGCGGTTGAATGCCGGGTCGGCATGGACCATCAACAATAGCGGTGCGAGGAAGTGGCGGCAGAACTGCTGATAGGCCACCCAGGGGCCGCCGCGATTCGGTTCAAAAGAGAGGGTGTCGATAAAGACGGGTTGGGAACCTTGAAACTGTACGTTGAATGCGGAAGCATCTTTGAGGGACAGGCCTTTTTCGAGGGCGCGGCGCTGGATTTCCAACGTGAGCAGCGCGGCATCGCGCAGTTGCGAGAAGGACCACTCATAGGGATAGGAGATGTAGGGGATGTGTTCGGGGACAAGGATGGTTTCGATGCCGGGGAAGGAAGAAGGCTCTTCGTGATGCGGAATCAGCAGCTTTGCGGAAACGAGGTCGTCGTAGAGGCCGGAGGACAGCAGGAGGCGGTAGTCTGAAATGCCGTGGGAGGTAACGGTCCGTTTGCAGACACCGTTGTCCCAATACACATGGCCCGCAGGATCCCGGAATGAGGCAGCATCATGAAGTGCCTGAAGGCCGGTCAACGGCCCACTCCCGGATAAGTGAACAGACTAGAGATACAAGGACTCCCTCTGGTACATGGAGAGACGTTCTGGAGAGGGGGGACGGTTACCCAACAACAGCAACGGCCCACTCTCTTAACAGAGAGCGGGCCGCTGCATTGTAAGCTGAATTGTTTGCGAAACGGGGATTACCAGCGAGGCTGGCGACGCTGGCCGCGGCCGCCGCCGCCGCCACCACCGTATCCACCACCACCGCCGCCCGCCGGACGCGGACGCGCTTCATTGACGTTCAGCGCGCGGCCGTCGAGCTCGGCGCCGTTGAGGCGCGAGATGGCGGTTTCGGCTTCATCGGAGTTGGTCATTTCCACGAAGGCAAAGCCGCGGGGCTGGCCGGTGGCGCGGTCGGTTACGATGCTGACGCGTTCCACGGCGCCATATTGCGCAAAGGCTTGGTGCAAGTCCTCTTGCGTGGTTCGGAAACTGAGATTTCCTACGAAAATGTTGGTCACTTGGAGTGAGTCTCCTATTCGAAATTGTCTTTGAAGACCCCGGGCTGTTAGGTTAACCAATCCGAACGGAGGCAAACGCAAGGACAGGACGGATGTGGACAAAAGACATCTTTAGCATACCACGGCATTTCAAGGGGGCTATGTCAAGGGGCTATGCCACAATGAGGGGGCATGCAGATTCTGGTTACCGGCGGCGCCGGATATATCGGCAGCCATACGGCAAAAGCGCTGTTTGAGGCGGGTTATGAGCCAGTGGTGTTTGACAGTATGGAGTACGGGCATCGGGCGGCGGTGCAATGGGGGCCGCTCGAGGAGGGCGATCTGGCGGACCCATCGGCGTTGCGCGGGGTGCTGCGCAAGTATCGCTTTGCGGCGGCAATCCATTTCGCAGCGTATATATCCGTGGGCGAATCGGTACGGGAGCCGGGGAAATATTTCCGCAATAACTTCGGCAATACACTCAATCTGCTGGATGGACTGCATGAGGCGGGAATTCATCGGATTGTGTTTTCCTCGACAGCGGCGGTGTATGGCGATCCTGTGCAGGTGCCGATTCCCGAGGACCACAGGCTGCTGCCGGTGAATCCGTATGGGGAGTCGAAGTTGATGGTGGAGCGGGCGCTGGGGTGGTATGGGCAAGCCTATGGAATGCGGTCGGTGCGTCTGCGCTACTTCAATGCGGCAGGAGCGGATCCGGATGGGCAGTTGGGAGAGAATCATGAGCCGGAAACACATCTGATTCCACTGGCCATACGGGCGGCGTTGGGGCAGGGTCCGGAACTGCATTTGTTCGGGACGGATTACGCGAGCGTGGATGGGACGGCGGTGCGGGACTATGTGCATGTGTCGGATCTGGCGGCGGCGCATGTTCTGGCGATGCGGTACCTGGAGCAGGGCGGAGAGAGCACGGTGTGCAATCTGGGGACGGGGACGGGAATTACGGTGCGCCAGGTGATTGACATGGTGGAGGAAGTGAGCGGGCGGAAGGTGCCGGTGCGGCTGAGTCCGCGGCGGCCGGGGGATGCTCCGGAGCTGGTGGCGGAGGCTTCGCGGGCGCGGGAGTTATTGGGGTGGACTCCGGTGCGGTCAGACTTGCGGAGTATTGTGGAGACTGCCTACCGGTGGCACCTCTCGGCCGGTGAAGCCGGGACAGTGGCGTAGCGGGAGGCGGGGATACTTCGGGTAAGCCGGATCCGTGAAGGAGCGGAGGCATTGGAGAAACTCGCTGCCTTTGTCGGAGCGGATGACTTTGCAGTGTGTGCAACGGGAGCAAAGTCCGGCATCGGAACGCATCTCCTCACTATAGCGGCGGGAGTCAGGTTTTGATGACACGTGTCGGGAAGCGCTGGCTGCCGGGGGGCGGATGAGCAGGGAGTAATTCCGCTGAATTCCTTTTGTTTTCAATTGGTTTTCTTCGAAATAGAGGACACTGCGGTTGCGGCCTGTGGATTGCGCGGTGGGGGGCGAAAGGCGAATCCAAAATGTCCATCAGACAAACCGCAACGTGGATCGCGGAGCCACCATTTGTATGGACGGGCACGGCTCTGCTGGGTTTCACACTCTCGGTGCTTATCTTCCTGCTGCCGCTTTCGGTTGGGCCATCGCAACCGCTCTTGCTGATCGGTTTGGGATTGCTGGCCGGATTGCACGGAGCCTCTTACGGCGCATATAAAGATTCTCCTCACGAATCGTTTCTAGCGCGGCGTTTCGTGCGGGAGCTTGTCATAGCCCTGGTGATTGCCGGGACGCTTTCGTCGATTCCGGCTACAAGCGGAGAGAGCCGCTTTATTCTTTTTCTTACGGTATTCACGCTCACGCGCGTGGCCACGGAATTCTGGAAGCTGTTCGTGCGCATCGAACCGCAGAAAGATTTTCGTATTCCGACGCAATTTCACTGGATCCGCAGCGTGGTGGATGCGCCGTGGATCCGGCTGCTGGTGGGAGCGGGGTTTCTGGCTTCCATCTACGGCATGTACTGCCTGTTTACGCTGCTTCCCAAGGATTTCCCCGTAGTGTTGAAGGGACTGATTGTGGGAGCAGGATTCGGCACGGCGGAAGCAATTGCCGGCGCTTATAAGGACGGAACGATTGAAGGGTTTTCGGGAATCAAGTTTCTAAAGAGCCCCGTGTTCTGCGCCATCGGCGGACTGCTGGCTTCCTGGCACACCACTACCTTGATCTTTCTGATGCTGGCCGCTTACGGTTCCAACCGCATGTTTCTGGAACTGTTCTTCAAAATTCTGCAGCCTGGTTACGCGCCGGGCAAGTTCCGCTCCATGACCGGCAGCTTCGCGGAGTGGACGAGGCAGAGAAAGTATTTCCTGCTGCCTTATGGTGTCACATGGCTACTTTGGGTTGGATTGCTCTTGCAGTAAATCTGCATTTCGCGGCTGCCGCCGATATGGCGCTGCCGCGCGTGGAACATCAATACAGGCTGTCGGCACGGGTGCGGCCGTTGGCGCTGTTCTGGATCCAGCGCGACAACGTGGGTGAGGGACGGATCCGGTGGACGCAGGATGCCGGCGGGGGGACGGGGGTGGAGCTGCTGATTGGCTCCGATCCGGATCGCGTGCCGATGCGCATCAACCGCTGGGGATATATCGGCGAGTTCCGCCGTCCGGGGGAAGCCGAGGTGATCGGCGTGATGACGGAGACGGAAGAGAAATCGGTGGAGGAGGCAAAGCGCAAACTCGACCAGCGCGGCAAGGGGCATGCGTATCGTGCGATGCGGACGAGGATACGGGACGGCGCCTCGGTGACGGAGTTGATTGGGTTGTCGTTTGCGGATACGGTGACGTATCGGGCGGTGGATACGGTGCGGCGGGAAGTGATGGCTCGGGAGGGGAAGGCGCAGCGGGTGCCGGTGCCGGAGGAAGCGGACCATGGGTTCCTCACGGCGGTGGAGTCGCTGGTGGATACGAGCGTGGCGATGTATCGCGCGGGCACGCCGCCGGGCCGGCTGAAGCGGGTCTGCATTTATGCCAATACGTTGTATGAGGTGCGGGTGGAATCGACGCGGGCGGCGGCGCCGGACATGCTGGAAAGCCAGTTTGCGGTGTTGAATCGCGCGACCGGAAAGACTTCGCGGTTCCGGATGACGTACGGCGCCGATGGGGTAATGGCGGGTGTGCCGGTGCGGATTGTGTTCCGGCCGAACTGGTGGTTTGAAGCAGAGTTGAACCTCGAGAGAGGGAGGTGAATCATGAGTCCCTACCTGTGGTGCTATGTGTTGCTGGTGGGCAGCGCGTTGATTCCGTGGTTGAACAGCGAAGTGATTATGGGAGGGATGGCGGCGATGACGGCGACGCTCTGGGGGCAGTGTGCGCTGGTGTTGGTGGCCACGGTGGGGCAGATGACGGGAAAGTGCGCGTTGTATTGGGCCGGCCGCGGCGTGCTGCGGTGGCCCAGCGCGCAGCAAAGGTTGGAGGAGTGGAACCGGAAGTGGAATGGGCGGCGGAAGAGCGGGATGACGGTGCTGTTTGTAAGCGCGGTGTCTGGTGTTCCGCCGTTTTATCCGGTGAGCGTGCTGGCGGGAACGATGCGGAT
>CALFYN010000300.1 GCA_937952345.1 uncultured Acidobacteriota bacterium | reverse complement strand
CGCTGTTCGCCGATGTTCAGCACCACAGCCTTCAGTCGCGTCAGATTCGCATCGGGCGGCAGTTGTTGCCCGATCACCTCGGCCAGGTGCATCGTGGGCAGAATCTTCCCGCCCAACCGCAGCACCGGCTTGCGTCCCACGCGTTCCAGTTGCTCCGGTTCAATACGCAGCACCTGCGAAATCGCCGACAACGGAACCGCGTACGTCTCCACGCCCGACTTCACCAACACGACGCGAGTCAGCGCCAGGGTCATCGGCAGGCGAATCGTGAACACCGTTCCTTTGCCGCGCTCGCTTGCTACCGACAAGGTGCCCTTCAGCTTGCTCACCGTGGACTTCACTACATCCATGCCCACGCCGCGTCCCGACACTTCGCTCACTTCGCCGGCCGTCGTAAAGCCCGGCAGGAAGATCAGGCTGTAGACTTCCTGATCGCTCAGGCCAACTACATCTTCTTCCGAAACAAAGCCCAGCCGTACCGCCGATTCGCGCAGATGGTTCAGGTCAATGCCTTTCCCGTCATCGCGAATCTGCAGCACCACCTGCGTCCCTTCGTGATAGGCGCGCAGATGAATCGTGCCCCGCTCCGGCTTGCCCTGCTGTTTCCGCTTCACCGCCGTCTCAATCCCATGATCCACGGCGTTGCGCAGCAGGTGGTCGATCGGCCCGGCCATCTCTTCCAACACCGTCTTATCGAGTTCCACCGACTCGCCTTCAATCACCAGGTCCACCAGCTTGTTGCGCCGGTCCGCCGTCACGCGGATCGTGCGGTGCAGCCGCGAGGAAAGGTTCCGCAACGGCAACATGCGCAACCGCATCAGGCGGTCTTCCACTTCTCCCGTGAGCGTGCTCAGGCGGTTCAGATAGCTGTCGAAATCAGACGTCAACTCGTTCAGCCGCGTGCCGGCGTTCGTCACGTCGCCGGTCGTTTCCGCTAGGTCGCGGCTCAGCAGGTGGAACTCGGTGTAGCGGTCGAACTCCAGGCTGTCGAAGTCGTCCGCGGTCGTGCCTCCGAAGCTTCTTCCGCCAATCGTCGTGAAGGCCCGCTTGTTGGCCTCCTGCAGCGCCGTCGCTTCATAGTCCGATTGCAGCTTGCGCGAGATCCGCGTCAAGCGCTCGATAGAGAGCTGCAGTTCCCCAACTTCATGCACGTATGTGGACAGATACTGCTCGAATCGCGAACGGTGAATCACCAGTTCCGAAACCAGCCGCACCAGTTCGTCCACGCGCTCCAGTGGCGCGCGTACAAACTGCGTCGCCTTCTTCGCCGCACCCTGGGCCTCCTGTGCCACAGGCTCCGCTTCCGGCGCCTTCTCCACGACAGCCGGCTCCGCTGGAGCCGCCGTCCCAGCGCCTTGCAGCACCAGTTCGTAACCCGCCAGCACTTCTTCGAGTTTCGGCAGGTGTGCCGCCGGTATCCCGCGGCTCGCCACCGCATCGGTCAGAATGTCATAGGTCGCAAACAGCAGAGGAGCCAGTTCGTTCGTATAGGACAGCCGGTTCTCGTACAATGCATCCAGCACGTCCTCCATGCGATGCGCCACGCTGCTGGTCAACCGCATGCCCACTACGCCGCAAGCGCCCTTCAGCGTATGCACGCTGCGCCGCATCGCCTGTACGGTTTCGTGCGACGGCGCGCTATGCTCCATCGATCGCAGCAACTCGCCCACCACCGTCAAGTGCTCTTCGGCTTCCTGGTGGAACGCATCCCAAAGATCGTCGCCAACTTCCACATGATCGGCGGGACGATTGGCCGATACCCGCGGTGCGGGCGGCGCGGGTGCAGCGGGCGCCGCGGCCGGCGGCTTCGCCTCCACCGCAACGGGGATGCTCGCCGCCGTCTCGAACTCGCCGAGCAGCGCGGCCGCGCGATCCTGCAGATTGACGCCTGTCCCTTTGCCGCCCACTGCTTCCAGAACTGCCTCGAACGTGCGCTGAAACAGCGGCAGCAAGCCCGGACTGTACTGCCGCTCTCCCTCCAGAATCCCGTCCAGGATCTTCTGCATTCCCGCGTTCAGCTTGCTCGTATTGCGCATCCCGATCACGCCGGATGCGCCCTTCAATTGATGGAAGCTCCGCCGGATCGTCTTCAGCGAATCCAGGTCTTCTCCCTGCTCCAACACCGCCAGCGCCGTGGCGATCTTCTGGAAATGCTCGGCCGCTTCCTCCTGGAAGGCGCCCCACAAGTCGTCGTCAATCGAGAAATCATCCAGCGTCTGAATCACCGAGTCCGCGGCTTCCCCGATCTCCTCAAACTCCGGGAACCCCGGTTCGGCTACCTCATTGGAGGCTGCGGCAGGTTCCTCCGCAACCTGCCCAGCTTCCTCGGCTCCTGCGAGCAACTGTTCGATCTCCGCGCCATCTCCCTCCTCGGGAAGATTGTGCAACCGGCGATACCCTCTCACGAGTTCGGTGACAATGTCCCGTTCCGCCAGGTTTCCGGAGACGATTCCGTGCAGGTAGTCCCCTAGCCGCGCCGTCGCCGCTTCCAATATCACGGCGGCTTCGTCGGTCCAGTGGATCTGCCCCGATAAGATCTGTTCCAGCGTGTCTTCCTGATACTGCGCCAGCCGGCTCAAGGACGCCAGCCCGATCGTCGATCCCGCTCCCCGTATGCAATGCACCATCCGGTAGGCCTCCTCGAGGCTCTCCACGTGATCCGGATTGGCGCGGTATTCTTCCAGGCTCTCGATCAGCTTCGGAAGGTAGCTCTCCACTTCCTTCACAAAGCCGCTTATGATCTCCGGGTCAACCTTGAAAGTCATCTCTCCTCCCAGTGGGCATTGCTTACTTGAGGGGCTGGTTCCTAGATGTAGGAGTGCTCATCGGTGGGCAGCCGGAAGCGCTGCATCGAACGGCGCAGCTCGTCGGCCAGCGTCGCCAGTTGATGCACCGATTCGGCCGCGTTCTTCGCGCCCTGCGCCGCGCTGTTCGTGTTCTGGGAGATGTCGGCCATCGTCTTGGTGATGTATTCCGATCCCACGGCCTGGATTTCCGACGCCGAGGAGATGCTCTGAATCAGGTTCGTCAGCTCCGCCGACACCGACTCGATCTCGCTCAGCGCGCGGCCCGCGGCGTTGGCCAGGTTCGATCCATCCACCACTTCGCGCGTCGTTTCTTCCATGGCCGTGATGGCCTCGGTGGTGTCCGCCTGAATCGACTTGATCAGCGCGTTGACCTTCTTCGTTGCTTCGGCCGCTCGTTCCGCCAGGCGCTCGACTTCTTCCGCGACCACCGCGAATCCGCGTCCCGCTTCGCCGGCCATGGCCGCCTGAATCGAAGCGTTCAACGCGAGAATCGACGTACGGTCGGCGATGTCACCGATGAGCTGCACGATCGAGCCGATTTCCTGCGACCGTTCGCCAAGGCCCTTGAGGCGCTTCGACGTTTCCTGCACCTGGTTGCGGATGCCGCCCATGCCCTGAATGGTCTTCTGCACCGCTTCGGAACCCTGTTTCGCTTTCTGGAAGGTCTGCTCGGCCACGTTGCTCGCTTGTCCCGCCGTCGCCGATACCTGCTTCACCGACTTGGCCATCTCTTCAATCGAGGAGGTGGCTTCGGCGATCTGCTTGGCCTGGCCTTGCGAGCCCTGCGCCAGCACTTCGGTGGTCTTCAGCACGGTTTTGGCCGAATCACCCACGTCCGCCGTCGTGCGGTTCACGCTGCGTACGATCTGCCGCAACTCGGTGATCATGTAGTTGAAGGAATCGGCGATGGCGCCCGTCACTTCCGCCGTCACTTCGGCTTCCTGTGTCAGGTCGCCCGTCGCCAGGCCGCTGATATCGTCCAGCAGCTTCTGGATGGACTGTTGGATGCGGTTGCGCTCATCGCGGCTCTGGATCAGGACAAGCGTGTTGTCCAACACCGCGTTCATCGATGTCGCCATACTGCCCAGTTCGTCGCGCGACGTCACCGGCACGCGCACCTCGAAGTTCCCCGCCCCGATCAGGCTGAACGCCTCGCTGATCTGCTTGATCTGGCCCGTGATCGAACGGTTCACCACCGACACCAGCGCCGCCATCAGCAGCAGCACGGCAACGCCGAGTCCGAGCTGCGTGTACTTCTGCCGCGACAGTTCCGCCACGCGCGTTTCCACCAACCCGCGCAGGCTCGGCAGCGCCGCGTCATACAGCGCGAAGAACGGCGTGGTCGCCGCGTTCGCCCCTTGCATCGCCCGGTCCATCGCGCCAAAGCGTTCCAGGTTGCCTTCCTTCAGCGGGCGGATGAAGCTGTCCGCGCCGCGCACCGCCGCCACCACCGCCGGGTTCACGCGCGGCTCCAGCGCCGGGTTCCTGCCGAACGATACGCCGAGGTTGCGCTGCATCTCCTGGATCAGCGAATCCACCTGATCGGCCAGCACCTGCGCCTGCAAGCGCTCCTCCGGAGTCTTGCGCACAATGGCGTTGCCGGCCAGATAGCCGAGACGGCTCAGCCGGTCCGTGATGGCGGGCAACTGCGTCACCACGGCCTGCATCACGTAGTAGGCGTCCAGGTTCGGATCGCTCACAAGGTTCGACTGATCGCCCACGTGGCGGATCAGATCGGCGAGATCGTTCACCACGCGGTTGTGCGCGTCGATGCTTTCTCGCACGCCCATTTTGAGGGCGCCCAGCTTCACGTCCTGCCAGTTGCGCTTCAACTGCGCCACTTTGTCGGTGGCCCCGAACTGTGCGTACTTGGCGTTCACCGATTCCACCGTCGAGAAGGAGCGGTCGATGGCCGACTGGATCTGCTCGGCGCGGCTGCGCTCGGTGGAGTCGCCGTTCAACGCGGCATTGACCATGTTGCGGTGCTGCGGGATCGATTCCAACAAGCCGCGCAGTGCGCCGATATATTCGACGCCCGCAATCTCCGCGTTGGCGGCGTTGATCTGTTCGTTGCGTGCCTGCATGAACAGCAGACCGAGGATGACGACAGGGACGGCCATGAGCCCCAGTACAAGGCCCAACTTACGCCCGATCGGTAGGTTGGCAAGAGCGCCCGTGGCGCCAGTATTCGACGGCATTGTCTAATCTCCCTCCAGAAACACCTGAGTTTGGCGGTCAATATCCATAAACTGCTTACCTCGACTCGAGCTGCTGGAACTCCTGCAAGTGGAATAGCTGCTCCAGGTCGAGTACGTTCAACAACCGGTCGCCGCGTCCATGCACGCCGCGCAGAACCGATGTCACTTTGTCGTCTACCAGTCCCGTTACCTGCTCCAGTTGCTGGGACTGTATACGTTGAATGCCCTTCACTTCGTCCACGACGAGTCCCGTCGAGGAGACGCGTTCGCGCGGCTGCAGGAACAGTACACGTCCGCGCGCCGTGGCCGGCACGTCCTGCAATCCCAGCAGCACCGGCAGGCTGAGCACGGGGACCACTTCGCCGCGCAGGTTCGTGATGCCGCGGATGAAGTCCGGCACGTTGGGCAGGCGCGTGATGCTGGGAATACGTCCAATCTCGGCGACGTCGCGCACGGGTACCGCGTAGTCCGTGCCCGAGAGCGCAAACACGACATAGTCGTCGAGTTGGCTGAACTGCTTGTGATGATGGACCGGCGCGGCGGGCTCGGCCACGCTCGCCACCGGAGGCGCGGCTTCGAGCGCCTGGTCGATCGACCGGACCACGGTTTCGAGCGCGGGCTGCGGCGGAGGCGGCTCGGCGGGTATCTCCACTTCGGCCGGCGGTGCGGGCGCTGCGGCTTCGACGGATGCTTCGACAACTGCGTCAAGCACCGGCTCGGCGGGCTCGTCGGGCACCAGCTCCACGGCTTCGGCGACGTCCTCGGCGAAAGCTTCCAAGGCCACGGGCTCGGGCAGCGACGGTTCCACTTCCGGCAGCAAAGGCTCTGCGTCCACGGCGAACAAGACCGGCATTTCCGGCTCCGGTATGGGCGCGGCCAGCGCTTCGTCCGGCAAATCCAGGTCCGCAAGGGCCACGAACTCGGGTTCCGGCACAGCCTCGAGGGCGGGCTCCAGTGCGAAGTCCAGCTCCGCCGGGGCTTCGATGAACGGTTCCGGCTCCGCTTCCGGCGCCATCTCCATCTCCATCGGCGGCTCCTGCGCCAGGAGCTCGGCGAGCAGGTCGTCCATTTCCGGCTCGGGGATGTCCAGAGCTTCTATTTCCTCAGCGCCCGCGCCGGCGTCCAGGGGTTCGGCCATGAGAGAGCTGGGAGCGGTCAGCGCCTCCAGTTCGGACTCCGTCAGTTGGCTGATGTCCAGCCCGGCAAGGTCCACCTCGCCGCCCTGGATATCGGGCTGTTGATCGTCCGGGGGAAGCTCCCCGTTGTTCTTGCGTCTGCTCATGCCGTGTCCTCTTCGCTCCTCGAATTGGCGAGTTACAGCAACTGCGCGATTGCCCGCAGCAGTTCATCCGTCTTGAAAGGCTTGGTCATGTAGAGATCGGCGCCCTGGCGCAGTCCCCAGTACTTGTCCGAGTCCTGGTTCTTGCTGCTCAGCACGATGATCTTGATCCCCTTGGTTTCCGGCGCGCTCTTCAACTGGCGGCATACCTGGAAGCCGTTCTTCTTGGGCAAGACGACGTCCAGCAGCATCAGGGCGGGCTTGTTCTGCACCGCCTTCTTGAGGGCTTCCTCGCCGTCGGTGGCCACCGTGAACTGATAGCCGTTGTCGGTAAGGACACTCGTCACCATCTGCAGCTCCGTGGGGCTGTCTTCCACAACTAGGATCGATTTGTCTCTCATCTCGATTTCTGGCTCCTTGGATTGCCGGCTCCTAGGAAAGGTACTTCTTGAGGGTCTTCAGCAAGGCGTCCGGATCGAAGGGCTTGGTGACATAGTCATTGCATCCGGCGAGCTTGCCGCGGACCCTATCGAACAGGCCGTCCTTGCCGGAGAGCATCACGACTGGCACCTTGCGGGTGAGGGCCTTCTGCTTGATGTTGCGGCACACTTCGTAGCCGTCCATCCAGGGCATGGTGATGTCGAGCAGCACCAGGTCGGGCACGGCTTCATTGAGCTTCTTGAGCGCCTGGGCTCCATCCTCGGCGGTGACGACGCGGTAGTCGTTCTTCTCGAGGATGCTGGACAGCGCCTTGCGGATGGTGAGGCTGTCATCGACGACGAGGATGACCTTACGCCATTGGATCTGGTCGAGCACGCCCATGAGTGCCCAATCGCTGCGCCTCTGCGTGGAAGCGGCTTTCAGATGGGGGAGGGCGGCGGAAGCCTCGCGCAGGTTCAAGTGACCCAGCGCGAGGTATGCGTTCTGTTCAAAGGAGCGCTGATCGGCGGGGATGGCTTCATAGCGTCCGAGAGCTTCCCGGACCACCTTCTCCTGCACGCCTTCGTTCTTTTCGATCTCCTTGAGATCCTCGAGCACGGTGACGGCGCGGCATCCGGGGCAGCGCCGGGCCTGCGTTTCCGCACCTTGGCTGCAGAAGGGGCAGCGCCACTTATGGCCGGGTGGCTGTTGCTGCACCGGAACGGAGGAGACTTTCGAGACCGGGGCGGTAAAGGGGACGACGGTGGGCCGGCCGCGCAACGCCGGATCGGCGGGCTTGGGGGGTGCGTCCGCGCCCACTCCGGCACGTGCCGTCATGGCCGGTGCGGCCTGATCGGTGGGGCGCATGGTGGTGGTGCCGACGTTCTCGGTCACGCGCAGGATGCCCTGCGTGGTGGGCGAGGCGCCGTTGCCCCCATTGGGAATGGCCGAGCCTTTCGGCTCGGGGGGCGCCGACAGCCCCTGACCCATCGGCTTCGGTCCTTCCGGCGCGGGCGCGGCTGCGGGCGCTGTGCCTTTGCACTTGTCCAGCCAGGCCGATGCCTTCTGGTTCTGCGGGTTGATCCGGAGCACTTCTCCGAGGTAGAAGATCGCTTCCTTGGGGGATTCGGAAAGGGAGGCGCGCCACAACCAAACCAGCTCATTGTTGGGGTTGTGTACGCTGGCCTGCCGCAGTAACTGCCGGGCGACCGTCTTGTTGCCTACCTTCGCGGCCGTGACTGCTTCCCGCAATAGTAAAGCATCCTGAGTTTGGGGCATAGGTTCCCTTGAAATGTGAAGCCTGCTCGGAGCAGACATTCGGTCTGATTGCTTACATCCGTATAAACGGCGTTTACATCAGGGCCTTGCATAGGCAAGAAGCCTGATTAGCCGCCCCCCGCATTCGAGGGCAGTACCCCTAAGGTAAAGGCGTCTATAACGGTTCGGGCGTGGTCATCCGTTAATAGAGGCGTAGCCTGCGGACAACCCAGATGCGAACCTTACCGGAACTTCTCAATTCATGGCTGCCGGCCTCTGACCGTCCCAGCTTGCTGGTGGTGGCAGCGGACACGGCGCCCTTTGTCCCCCATATGGAAGCGCTCCAGAAGGGGGACGGCGCGTATGAAGTAGTGCGGGTACAAGCGCCCACGGACGGACAGCGGCTGGTACGCCGGGGAGCGATCGCCGCGCTGATTGTGGAGGCCGGCAATCCACTGCCGGGGAACCTCGAGTTGCTGCTGGAAGCGGTCAGCAAGGACAAGCCGCCGCAGATCCTGGTGGCGTCGCCGCAGTCTAAGGCACAGGCTGCCAGCAAGGCGGTGGAAGCGGTCAACGCGTACCTGGATGGCAACGGCTGGCGAACGTTGCTGGGGGATTCCGTGAAGCGGTTCCAGGCAGGCAAGGTGCCGGCGCTGCGGGCCGGCGACCTGCTGGAGGCACTGGCGGTGATGCCGGATGAAGGATGGCTGCGCGTGTGTTCGGGAGACGAGTTCGGAGACATCTGCGTATCGAAAGGCAGGGCGGTCTACTGCGAGGTAGGGCGGATGTCGGGCGAGGAGGCAGCAGCCAAGATCGCGGGTTGGACGAACTGCCTGTTCGAGTATCGAATGCTGCCGGAGTTCCTGCGCGAGAACATGGACCGGCCGTTGAACGCGCTAAGCGGCGGCGAACCGATCCCGCAGCCGGCGCCGGCGATGGAAGCAGACCTCGATGAACCGGATCAGTTCCCGGTGTTCGAAGGCATGTCAGGCACGACGGCTGCCCAACCCGCTTCCACCGAGCCAATGGCTGAGCTGGATATGGAGGAACCGGAGGATCTGCCGACGTTCGATCTGAAGGCTGCCGAAGCCGAGATCGTCGTGGAGGAACCGGAGGACTTCCTGATCGAGGAGCCGGGCACGATGGACTTCGAGATGGTGTCGCGGCCGGCGCGCATCTTCGAGTCGGTGGCGGTGTTCTGTATGAACCGCATGGTGAGTTGCGAACCAGCCATCGACGCCCGCTATTACGACCCGGAGACGCTGAGCGTGTTCTATGAGAAGTCGAAGGCTTATGTGATGCGGCACCAACTAGGGGAGTCGCCGATCCTGCAGATCGGGGGCGGGGACTGCACCATCTTTGTTGTATCGGCGGTGGGCGGCGATTGCCTGATCGCGGCACGAACCACGGTGGGGCAAGTGACGGCGGAGCCGCGGCAGGAGTTGGAGCGGCTGATCCACGTGCACGGGACGGCTAGTCCAGCATTCGCTCTGTAAGGGTGCGGCGGCTGGGGGAGAACTGTTTGGCGGCAGCCTGGAGATAGGGGCGGAACTCGCGCATCCAGTAGGCGAGGTAGCCTTCACGGCGGATGTCGGCGAGGGCGTCGCTGTAGTGGCCGAGGAGGTTCGAGGCGAGCAGCGAGCCGGTGGTACGGGCGGCTCCAGCGGTACAGCGGGAAAGCCAGCGGACGTTCTCGGGCAGGCGGCGGACGGCGGACAGGGCGAGCAAGGCGGACACTTCCAGGACGGAGCGCCGCTCGGCTTCGGCGGTGGCGCGAAGGTCGCGCCATTGGGCGTCGAGCAAGTCGACGGAGGGCAGATTGCGGGGCGGGATGCGGGAAGCCTGTTCGCGGATGAGGCGCCACTCCTCGCGCAGGGCGGCGACATCGAGCGGCGGGGTGTTGATGGTATCGGCCAGTTTGCCGGCGGTGGATTCGAGGCCATCGAGGATCTGATCCATAGTCTCAAAGCGTGAGTCCGGGGCGAGGAGTCCCTGCGCCTGGAGGGATTGGGCGATCTCACGAACCAGGAAGCGGCCGGATCCGGAAAGGTCGGCGAGGGCGGCCATGACCCACACCGGGGAGGCGCGAAAGGCGAGGATGCCTACGAGTTCGAGGCCGTTGCCGGCGGCGCGGCGGACGATGAAGTTCTCGGCCAGGGCGGCCTCTCCGGGGTAGACGCCCTCGACCTGGCCAACCTGTTCGATGAGGAAGCGCAGGGTGGAATCGACGAGGCTACGGTAGAGGCGGGTGCGGCGCAAGGACGCGGGGAGGGCTACATCGCCGATCTCGCGGACGAGTCCGCCGGCGAGCGCGGTAGCCGAGCGCACGACGCGCTCGGGCAAGGACAAGACATAGCCTTTCCAGGTGGACCCATCTCCCACAACTGCATCCTAGCATTCGAGGGCGAGGTGCAAAGAGACACTACGGGCGGGGCTTGGAAAATGTTGTGCCGGATTGCTCAATGAAAACGACGTTTCGTGTGCTTTGGGGTGGTGATTCTCCTTCCTGTTTTGGTATTTTCAGCCTCGCGCCGGGGGTTTGCTGGGTTCGTTTTGCAGATCCGGCTGCGAGGGCGTATCTTCTTCGAATTCTTCGAAATCTTCGTCGTCGCCGGCGAGTTCGCGTTCGAGGTTTCCGGCATACGGGCTATTGGAGTAGCCGAGGATGAGAGTTTCGAGAACCACCAGCCGGGCGTTGAGCGTCTTGTCGACGGGAGAAGGCTCTGGCGGCGGTGGAGGTTCCTGTGCTTTTGCGCGCTTGCGGAGATCGAGCAGGGTGCGCAGGGCGCTGTCGAACTGGCGCTGGAACATGCGCTCATAGCGCATCAGCAGTTGGAGGGATGTGCCGTTTTCGGCGAGATCCTGAAAGGCATCGGATTCGGGCTGCTCGGAATCGGGGAACTTGGTCATCGCCTTGAGCTGGATTTCGATGGCGTAGTTGCGGGTGCGGCAGAGGCGGAAATCGGCGTCAGCCATTTCGCGGACGCAACGGACTTCGGTGGGAGTCTGCGGCTGATGCTCGCCGAGGTAGGCATTGAGAAGAGTCTCGAATGCTTCGCGGTCTTCGTTGGGAAGCAGAATGATGGCGGCAAAGAGACTATGTTTCCTCGCGTTTTGGGAAGAGATGGCTTTGCCACTTTCCGTAACTGGCCCCTGACTTGCGTGGCCATTGAGACGCGCGGCATCGGAATGAGCTTGTGAAATCGACATAGGGAAAACACTCCTTGATCCGGTTGTCCCATGGGGAGGTAGGGGCGGAGGCTCGACGGACGGGGTGCGGCGTTGCAGGGAAAGGAGATAATTTCGTGGGGAACGGCGTGAACGCTAACCGGCTTTGGGCTGGAAGTGGTTATCGGGGCCGAGGACCAATTCCTGGACGTCGAAGCCAGTGGAGTAGACGTCGATTACGAGAAAGCTCTTGGGGCGGCCCATCTGAGCGGCGGATCCGGCGATAAAGTGCATTGGCTTGCAGGGTTGCGGTTCGTATTGAGAGACGTGGACGTGGCCTGTGAGGACGAGGTTGGCTCCGGCAGCAGCGAGACGGTTGGCGATCTCCTGGCGGTTGGCAAGGCGGAGGAGAGGGTCATCATGGGAGCTTTCCACGTGGAGGGGGTGATGCATGAGGACGATGCGGATGGGAGCGGCATCGGCAGCGAAGAGGGTGATCTGGCCGTTGAGACAGGGGATGGGATCGAGATTCGGGAAATAGGTTCGATACCAGGCAGGAGGCTGCCCCTTGGCGAAGGTCCATTTGTCGTGGTTGCCCGGCACT
>CALFYN010000299.1 GCA_937952345.1 uncultured Acidobacteriota bacterium | reverse complement strand
CGAACTGTACCAGGGACTCCAGAGCGCGAACGCCCTCGAACCGGCCACAACGCCCGAAGCCTTTGCTGCCCGCCTTGCCGATCTCGCCGCCGACGGCTTCCTCTTCGTCGAAGGCTGCGAGCCGCCTTCGCCCCAGGTTTCGTGACCTCCGTTTTTTTTTCTCTCTGTTGAGCGGTTTCCCCGCCGGTTTGCCCTAACCGGAACAGAAAGGAAACTGCGGCAATGGACATTTATTATCAGGTACGGCGCAAGGCCGTGGAATTCGCCCGCATGGAGCGCGATGCCAAAGTCCGGGCGGACAAGGGCAACATCTTTCGTGGAAAGCGGATCCGGGACTATCAGAAGTCCGTGGGCATGGGCGAGGACAATTACTGTGTCGCCTTCGTCTACTGGTGCTACCAACAAGCCTGCGCCTCGCTGGGCAAATACAACCTCATCCCCAAAACCGCAAGGACTCACACTCTCTGGAACGAGGCTCCCTACGATTGGGCTCTTCCCGTGGGGGAAGCACCGGAACCCGGCGACATCTGGATCCGGACCGACAAACCGCACGTGGGCCTGGTGCGCGAGGCGATCAACGGCCGCGGCGAGGTTGCCACCGTTGAAGGCAACACATGGAGAAAAGAGTGGATCGAAACCGTGGATGGAAAAAGCTACAAGTTTCACGATTGGGGCGTACACGGCCGCATTCGGAACATGTCCACGAACACGCTCGCCATTCTACGCCCCACCTGGATGGCCGATATTTAGAACAGAATCTTCAGCGCCAACTGCAACTGCCGCGGAGTATTCGCCTGCGAAGTGATCACACCGAAACTAGGCGAACCGGTCTGTGTATTCGGGCCGTTGAACAGCACGCGGTTGAAGGCATTGAACGCTTCGAAGCGGAACTGCGCCCGCACCTGCTCGGTTACGTTGAAGTACTTGAACAGCGACAGGTCGAAGTTGTTCATTCCGGGCGTGCGCAGGTCGGGCGCCGTCCGCGAACTGTTGCCGTAGGTGAAGGCCGCGGGCACCGCGAACGCCGAGGTGTCGAAGTAGCGTGTCAGCCGCTGCTGCACCGGCCCCGATAATTCCTCGCCCTTCGCTACTCGGTTCGGGCGCGCCACCCCAACGCTGGTCATCACCAGCGGATAGCCGCTCTGGAAGCTCCCGATTCCGTTCACCTGCCATCCTCCGGCCAACAGGTCAAACGCGCGAGGCCACGCCGAACCTACGGCCCGGCCGCGGCCGATCGGCAGTTCCCATACGCCGCTCAGCACCAACCGCCGCGATACATCCTGCGGGCTGATGGCGCGCTCCATGCGCAGGTTGGTGGGGTCCTGAATCCCTGTTCCCGGCCCCACGCCATCCTGCGTCGCATCGTCGATCACCTTCGCCACCGTCAGCGAGGAAAGCAGCGTGAATCCGCGCGACATCCGTTTCTCCACTCGCATCTGGAACGAGTGGTAGATCGAATTGCCGATCGCCGGGAAGACTGCATTCACTGCCTGATAATGCGGATACGGCCGCGAAAGCTGTCCCCGTGTCACCGTCGGCAGCGACAACGAACTCGTCGGATCCGTGATGATGCCAAGGAACGGATTCGGCACAAGCTGATTGTTCACCGCACCCAACCCGAACTGCGCCGCGGTGAGCGAATTCAAGTTCAACGATGCGTTGCCCAGCGTCGTCTTGGTTCCCTTGTTTGCCGCGTAAGCCGCCTCGATCACCAGATCCGAACGGAAACCCTGCTGAATGGAGAAATTCCAGTTCTGGAAATACGGCGTCACCAGTCCGATCAGCGCCGAACTGTGGCTCTGCCCCAACTGCACAAGCGGCGTCAGTTGATCGCGCGACAGCGGTGGGTTGGTCCCGTTCGGATACGGATTCGATAAGGACACGATCGGCGTCACTCCATCCAGGCTGGCGATGATGTTCGTGATGCCCGTGAACCCGTCTGTGAATCCCCCCGACGGGCCCGACGCATCGGTGGCCGACAGTCCATAGAAGATGCCGTATCCGGCCCGCAACGTCGTCCTTGGCCGCAGCGCCCACGCCAGACCGGCACGTGGTCCGAAATTGTTCCGGTCCAGAGCCGTCAACGCCCGGTCGCTCGGTGAGCGGAACAGCATCGCGCCGCGCAGATCGTAGCCCGAAACCCGCCCGGCAAGCGGCGATGCCGCATTCACATCAAACACACTCATACGGTCATACCGTTCGATCCGTGGGAAGTTCAACTCGTATCGCATCCCCAGATTCAAGGTCAGCTTCGGCGTAATGCGCCAGTCGTCCTGCAGAAAGAGCGCCGTATAGGTGTTCTTCGACGCCACCGCCGGCTGGTTCGATACCGTGCCCGTGGGCAGCCCCAGCAGGAACGTGGCGAACCCGAAACCCGCCGTCGATGACGCCTGGAAGCCGTTCGGCCCTTGCGTGAAGCCCTGCGAAAAACTAAGCGTTCCCGATGCTTGTGTATTCTGCAACTGGTTGATCAGGTAGACCCGCCAATCCGTCCCGAATTTCAGCGAGTGCTTTCCCGCGATCTTGGTGAACGTACCCTGCAAGGTGTGGTTCAGCTGCGTGCTGTAGTTGCGGACGCCGTTCCCTACGCCGGACATCCCGGCAATCGAAGAAACCGGCAGCGCCCGCACCTGCTGCCCGTCCCGGTAGCTTGGCGCCATGCCAATCGACGTGACATCGAAGCCGTCGGACCAGTCCCGCCGCGTTCCGAACATGTGCGCCAGCCCGTAGGACACGTTCAGAATGAGCGTTGGCGAAAAAGTGTGCGTATCCTGTAGCGTGAACGCCCGCCGGTATTGTGTCAGCGGCGGATTGCTGGAGTTTCCGATGTTTCCATAGAAGTTCGGTTCCCCAACATACGGATTCTGGATCGAGAAGCGCGTGAACATGTGGTTGAAATCCGACCAGTTGTGGTCGATGC
>CALFYN010000298.1 GCA_937952345.1 uncultured Acidobacteriota bacterium | reverse complement strand
GGCTGGAAAACCTACTTCAGACGTCGTATTCGGCGATAGAAATCGTCCGCGCTACTGCCTTCGTGAACAGCCGCGCACGGATCTCCTTGTAGTTTGGGTCCGCAAAGAACGCATCCATGGCTGCTTTACTGGGAAAGCTGATGACGAAAACCCTGTTGATCGTTGGATCGCCATCGGGCTTCAGGTCGCGAGACACTTCGAAGTCATAGCGGAATCCACCGCCGGCCGCTTCCAGCAACGGCGTCATCTCGGCGCGGTACTGCGCATACAGCCCTGGATCCGCCACGGCCAGGGCAACGACTCTTTCGTGCGTCATAGACTCACCATTTTCCCGCATGCGCGCCGCCATCGACATGGATCACCTCGCCAGTGATGAAGGGTGCACGCACAAGAAACAGCGCCGCATCGGCGATCTCTTCCACCGTCGCGATCCTCCGTATCGGGTGCAACGCCTTCAGCGCATCGTGCTGTTCTGGTTTGTGCATCGGGGTATCGACAATGCCCGGCGCAATGGCATTCACGCGGATGCCGTTGCCCGCATACTCGATGGCCAGTTCTTTGGTCACTGCATTGAGGCCGCCTTTCGTCAGGCTGGTCAGCGCTGCGTTCACGCCTGCCACCGGTTGCTCGGCCAGGCTTGTCGTGATCGTGATGATCTGCCCGGCGCCTTGCCGGCGCATCTGCCGGATCGCTGCCTGTGTCACATGAAAGAAGCCACTCACGTTGGTATCCAGAACGCGCTGGAACTCTTCCACCGTGTACTCGTCAAATGCCTTCGGCACAAAGATGCCGGCGTTGTTGACCAGGATATCGAGTGTTCCAAACGCCGAGATCGCGGTATCCACCAGTTTCGCCGCGATGGCACGGTCGGCGACATCGCCATCGACAAGCCGCAAGCCCTCGGCGGGCGTGAGCGTGCTTGCCGTTGTTACTCTCCGCGAATTGGCGACAACGTTGTAGCCTTCCCGAAGAAATGCGTGAGTGAGAGCTAGTCCAATGCCGCTGGAGGCCCCGGTAATCAGAACGGTCTGTTGTGTCCGCATGCCTCTACGGATGAACGTGTGGTTGCCGGCGATGCGGCACGTCTTCACAATCGGGTTACCATTTGGTAAGTCCCCTACTGGGCACAATGGTAAAGCGACGCAAAAGCACCGTGCAGCCTCCCCCTGCGGAGTGTCCCCTGCGGCGATGCATGAATCTCCTTGCCGGGGCATGGTCCGCGGACGTGCTGTGGTACCTCAGGGAAGGCGAGCGATGCTTTTCGGAACTGCAACACGATCTCAACGGGGTATCGGCGAAGGTGCTCACCACGCGGCTGCGGAAGCTCGAGCACGAAGGCATCATCGATCGCATCCGGAAACAGACTTCCCCACCCACCATCTGGTACGCGCTAACGCCGGTAGGCCTCGAATTGGTGCATGCGCTGACTACCGTTGTTGAGATCGCCCAACGTGCCAAGCAGATTTGACCGGGCCTGTAGCGGCCCGGTTTCAACTACCGGAAGTCGACTACTGACGCCGATTTCACCGCAGTGTTTTCCTTCAACTGCGCCAGCAGATCATCCGTCACCATCGAATCCGTCTCCACAATGGCGACGGCGATCAAGGGCCGGTGCGGATCGGAGCTATCCTGCCTGCCCAGACTGAAGTTTGCGATGTTCACGTTGTTCTTGCCCAACACGGATCCGACGTGCCCAATCACCCCCGGCACATCTTCATTCACCATGAAAATGAGGTGACCGCCTAGCGCCGCTTCGCACACTATGCTGTCTACACGCATCAACCGCGGCTTATGCAGAATGACCGCACCTTCCACGGTGGTTGTGCCCGAATCTGTCTCCAACTCCAGCCGGATCGTGTCGGTGAATGTAGAACGCTTGTCGTGTTGCTCCGCGATGTTCCACCCGCGCTCCCCGGCCAGACCCATCGAGTTCACCAGGTTAGCCTTCGGAGCCGATCGCTGCAAGACGCCCGCAACGCCGGCATTCCGTAACAAAGATGTGTTCAGTTCGGCTATGCGTCCGGTATAGGTGAGTTTCACTGTCTTCGGATTTCCGCTTGCAATATGCGATGCAAACAGGCCCAGACGCTCCGCCAACTCTACATATGGCCCAAGGGTCCTGTACACTTCAGGCGACATCGCCGGCATATTCACCGCGTTTATGGCAACGCCGTTCGCCAGGTAGTCGATCACTTGTTCCACGATGCGGATGCCGACGATCTCCTGTGCTTCCTCCGTCGATCCCCCGATGTGCGGGGTCGCGATCAGGCCGGCTGCCTTCAGTAGCGCGTTGTCCGCTGACGGTGGCTCCGGATCGAAGACATCTAATCCCGCGCCCGCAACCTTGCCTGACGTCATCGCCTCCAGCAGCGCCGCTTCATCAATCAGTTCGCCGCGCGCGCAATTGACAATGCGCACGCCCTGCTTCATCTTCGCGAATGCATCCTTGCCAAGAATCTTCTTCGTTTCCGGCGTCAGAGACACGTGCAGAGAAATGTAGTCACTCTCCGCATATAGCTTGTCGAGCGAAGCCAGTTCCACACCGAGATCCGCGGCGGCTTGCGAACTGACGTACGGATCAAACGCCACCACCCGCATCTCGAAGGCCCGAGCCCGCTTCACTACTTCGCGCCCGATGCTGCCCAGTCCCAGAATCCCCAGCGTCTTCCCGCGCAATTCGTTGCCGAGAAACTTCTTCTTCTCCCACTTGCCTGAGGTCGTCGATGCTGTGGCCTGTGGGATGGATCGCGCCATCCCAAGCATTAGGGCGAGTGTGTGTTCGGCCACCGAGACCGCAT
>CALFYN010000297.1 GCA_937952345.1 uncultured Acidobacteriota bacterium | reverse complement strand
ATACAAAGCCAGCGCCGACGCCGCATCGGTTTCCAGACGCAGCGAGGCCAGTTCTGCCGCGGCGCTCGCCAGATTGTTCCGCGTAGCCGTGTCCTCGGCATCGGACTTCGCCAGTTCCCGCGCCAATGTCACCGACCGCTCCAGCAGCGCGCTCGCTTCCTGCCAACGCCCCATGCTGATTCCTTCGCGCGACCCCAGCACCCTTGCCTCCTGGAAAAGCGCCCAAACCAACAAGCGCCCAGTCGATAGCGTTGGCTCTGTCTCATACCTCTGTTCGAGCACCCGCCGTCCTTCTCTCGCTTGCTCTTCCGCCCGATGCAGATCCCCCGCGTACCGCAGAGTCGAAGCCATGCCGAGCAGTGTAGTGGCCAGGTTCGACGCCGACGCCCGCGAGCCTCGTAGCTTGTGAATCTCCCGGCGCAAATCCACCGACATTTGCCCGTATCGCAAGGCCTCTTCCATGCGGTCCAGATTGTTATAGGCGGCCTGCGCCGCATACGCCAGGGTCGCTCTTCTCTCCAAAATTTCCACCGCCGGCGCGGTAGCTTTCGCCGCCAATCGCAGGCCCTGCTCCGCGGTCTTGCGCGTGCCTTCCCAATCGCGCGAACTGCCGCGAATCCTCGCCTGCATGTCGAGGTTATCGAGCATCGCCAGGGCCGCTCCGGCCTGCGATGCCGGCAATGCCGCTAGAATTCTCTCCCCTTTCCCAAGGCTATCCAGTGCCGGTTTCGGTTGTCCCAGATTCGGGAACCCCGGCGCGCCCTGCACCTGCGCCACTTTGCGGTATGCCTCGGCCAGTTCCAGCCGGAATCCGGCGTCGTCGCCGCTCTCGGCTTTCAATTTCTCCAGGTAGGAAAGCGATGTCGTCACCAGCGCCTGCCGTGCCTTCGTGGCTCCGGCCAGCCGCTGCATTTCCCGGTCCAGATCCAGCAGATGAACCGCAATCTGACGCACCTGCTGGAAGCGCTGCTCGGCAATCGCCCGCTGTTTCTGTGCTTCTTCGTGCTGCTGCCGTGCCACCGCCTCCTGCTCCAGCGCCGATGCCCGCTCCTGCCCGGCACGATCCCGCTGCTGCTGCGCTTCGATGCGCCGCGTCTCGGCCACCGCCCGCGCCGCTTCCGCCTCCGCCTTCTGCTGCTGCGCCACGAACAGCCCCACCGCCAGCCCGGACATCGCCACCGCCGGCCCCATCACCGCCAGCCAGTGCCTTCGCACAAACCGCCGCGTCAGGTACAGCAAGTTCCCAGACCGCGCCTTCACCGGGCGGTGCTCCAGGTAATTCTCGATGTCTTCCGCCAGCTTCTCCACCGATGCGTAGCGCTCCTCCGGTTCCTTGCGCAGCGCTTTCAGTAGAATGCTGTCCAAGTCCCCTTCCAGCGACCGGTCGATCAGACTGGGCGCCGCCACCGCCCGCTCGCAGATCACCGCCGCCATCGCCGCCGGATGCGTCTCCGCAAACGCATGTGGCGTCTGCCCGGTAAGCAGCTTGTACAGGATCGCGCCCAACGAATACACATCCGTTGCCGTCCCCGTATTGCGCCCCGTCACCTGTTCCGGACTCGCATAATCCGGCGTCAGCACGCGCTCGATCGTCGTCGTCCGCTCCGCCGCGAAGTTCATCAGCTTCGCAATCCCGAAATCGAGCAGCTTCGGATCCCCATCCGCCGTCACCAGAATGTTCGACGGTTTCAGGTCGCGATGAATCACCAGGTTTCGGTGCGCGTAAGCCACCGCCGAACAGACCTTCAGAAAAATCCGCAGCAACCGCCGCCGGTCCAGATGTTCGCAGTAGCGGTCTACCGGCACGCCCTCCACGTATTCCATCGCCAGAAACGGCTGCCCCGCGTCCGTTTGCCCCGCATCCAACAGCCGCGCGATATGGGGATGCGACAAACTCGCCAGAATCCGCCGCTCCTGGATAAAGCGCTCCTGCTGCCGCGGCGTCGGAGTCCCCGCCCGCAGCACCTTCACCGCCACCTTCTGATCCACCTCGCCGTCGATGCGCTCAGCCAGCCACACCGATCCCATGCCGCCTCGCCCCAGAAGTTTCACCGGACGGAACGCCCCGCAGCGCTCCGGCTTCTCCATGGCATCCACCAGGTCCGTCGCCGCGTGTGCCACTCCATCCATCAGAAACGTGCTTGCATGCGCATCGAAGGCGAGCAGCGATTCCACCTCCGCCCGCACTTCTTCCGGCACGCCATGTCGCTCGTAATAGGCGTTGCGATCGAGGAGCGGCAAATCCGCCACTGCCTGAAACACGCCCGAAGGATTCACGGCCGCCGGCTCCACAGCCGTGTTGTCGGCCCTCCAGATCCAGCCACCGGGTCCGTAGCCGGATAGCTCAGCCGCCGCATGCGTTCCACCGCCGCACCATCCGGAGCGCTCCGGCACAAGTCCCAATCCTGACCCGGAGGATAAGCCCCCACCACCAGAAAATCCCCGCTGGCGTCAATCCGGCAATGGCCCGTGCCTACGGGCAGTAGAGCTACATCGCCGGCCCGTACCGTCACTTCTTTTCCGTTTTCTCCGCCCAACAGAATCCTCGCCTGCCCTCGCGCAAATCCCAGCACTTCGTGTGCCGTCGAATGATAGTGATGAAATGGGTACACTCCGTTTCGCCATTGCGCCGGCCAACCGTTTTTTCCGAACACCGCCTCCATTCGCGAGGCCGCATCGCCTGCCGCACTTACCGCCGCGCGATACAGCAGGACTGGCAGATGTTCATTGTTCGGCATCCACCCGTTACGCGACAACAATAGCTTTTCGGGATCATGCCCGGCCCCCTGCACCGCCGCCGCCGTCCATTCCACGCTGGCCAGCAGTACCCCAAACCGCCGCCGATCGATAATGCCCATGCCCAGCAACCTCTCCTAGATTCTACATCCAGGCGGTAAGCTGGAAGTAATGGCTTTCCGCGATTCCTTTTTCGCCACAAAGTTTGGGCTGACCGAACGGGACCTGGAGCGTTACCTGGCTGAGGCCCTCTCCGCCGGCGGCGACTACGCCGACCTCTATTTCGAATATCTGTTCACCACTTCCGTCAGTCTGGAAGAATCCATCGTCAAGAATGCCACCCAAGGCGTTTCTCTCGGCGTTGGGATCCGCGTACTGTCCGGCGAACGCACCGGCTACGCCTACACGGACGACATCAGCCCCGAAAAAGTTCTCCATACGGCGCGAGTGGCGGCGTGCATCGCCAGTGGTCCCGCACAGCAGACCCAGACGGGCTTTGCGGAAGCCGCCAAGCGCGATCTCTACCAGCTCGACATTGCCGCCGGCGATGCCAGTCTTACGGAACGTGTGTCCATGGTCAAGCGCGCCGACGAAGCCGCCCGCGCCTACGATCCGCGCATCATTCAGGTGCAGGCAGCCTACGCCGATTCCATCAAGCACGTGCTCGTCGCCACCAGCGAAGGCGTGCTCAGCTACGACTCCCAGCCCATGGCCCGCATGGGCGTCATGGCGCTCGCCATGGCCGATGGCGGTTCCCCCGAGTCGGGTTATCACGGCGGCGGCGGACGCGTCGGCCTCAACTTTTTCCTCAACGAAAAGACACCCGAGCACTTCGCCCGGGAAGCCGCCCGCCAGGCCATCGTGCAACTCGGCGCGGTGGAAGCGCCCGCCGGTGAAATGACGGTGGTTCTTGGCCCGGGCTGGCCCGGCATTCTGCTCCACGAAGCCGTAGGCCACGGCCTCGAAGCCGATTTCAACCGCAAGGGCGTCTCCGCTTTC
>CALFYN010000296.1 GCA_937952345.1 uncultured Acidobacteriota bacterium | reverse complement strand
ATGACTCTTTCCATGACTTTGAGGCGGAAGGCGATTTTCTTCAGGTCTTCGGAAGGGGGCGCGGGGGGATGGACCTCGGGCCGGCGCTTCTTGAGAGTAAGGAGCATTTTGAGCGCGGAATCGAACTGGCGCTGAAAATGTTTTTCATAGCGCAGGCAGAGCTGGAGGGTCTGGCTTTCGTCGGCGAGCTTCTGGAAGGCGCTGGCCATGGGGCTATGGACCATGGATTCGCTGTCGTAGGCGTTGCACTGGGCCTGGGCGGCGTAGTGGCGAACGCGGTTCAGACGGAATTCGGCGTCGGCCATTTCGCGGACATAACGGCGCTCGGTTGGGGTAGCGGGTTGATGCTCGGCGGCAAAGTCGGCGAGCAGGGCATGGAACTCGGACTGTTCCTCATCGGGCAGGGCGGCGATGCGGGTGAAGAAATCATGCTTGCGAGCGTTCATCGACGATCGCAGTTTTCCGGCCTCAGTAACAGGGCCCGTGGCTCCCTTGTTGGGGGCGGTGTCGGTGTCTTGAATAGGGGGATTCATGCGAGTACTCCCAATCCCGTTGTCGCATGGAGATGGCGGCGGATTTCTTGAAAGTGGGGAGTATTTGTTGCAAATGCAGCAGATTTAATTGTTGGAGCGGTGGTGATTGCCGAGGACCGGCTTGCCGGGGAAGGTATGGGGAACGGTGTTGCCATCGCGCACGACGGGGACTCCGTTGACGATGACGTGATCGATGCCGGTGGAGAAGCTGAGTCCTTTTTCGAAGGTTGCGGTGTCGCGGATGCGGTTGGGATCGAAGACGGTGATATCGGCGTCGGCGCCTTCCTTGAGGCGGCCTTTGTTCTTCATTTGCGGGGCGACGGGTTCGAGGCGGCGGGCGGGCATGATGGTCATCTTGGCGAGGGCGAGCATGAGCGGGAGCACTTTGCGCTCGCGGACGTAGTAGCCGAGGACGCGGGAGAAGGTGCCGGCGCTGCGGGGGTGTGCTCCCGGGGCGAAGGGCATGCCGTCGGAAGCCACCATGACGAACGGGGATGCCATGGCCTTGTCAATCCACTCGGGTTTCATGAAATGGATGATGGCGTAGCCGCCGGTGCGGCGGTAGGCGGTGAAGGTTTCCTGGGTGAGACGCTCGCCGGTGGCGACCCACTGGACGTCTCCGTAGGATATGCCGAGGCGCTGCTGCCAGCCGTCGTCGAAGATGGCGGACTGGATGGAAGTGGATGCGGCGGTGTAGGGGTAAGCCTCGGTGGTGATATCGAGACCGCGGGCTCGGGCCGAGGCAATCATTTCGAGCACGAGCGGGATGGCGGAGAGGCTCATGGAATTGACGTGGACGATGTGGAGGGGGACGCCGGTGGCGGCGGCGTTGGCGATCATCTCCTGCATGGCATCGACGGACATGGAGCGGACGTGGGTGAAGATGGGCACCTTCCAGCGGGCGGCCATCTGGAAGACGCGGAAGATTTCCTCGTGGGTGGCTCCGGGGTAGTACTGATGGGCGACGCCGAGGCCGAGGGCGCCTTCGAGCAAGCCGCGCTCGAGTGTGGCGGCGAGGGTGGAGTACTCTTCGGGAGTGGTGAGTGGTTTGTAGCGGGCGTGGTGGGAGATTTCGCTCCAGCGTGCGGTGGAAGATTTCCAGGCTTCGGCCTGGGCGGCGAACTCGCGCATGGAGATGGCGCGCATGGCTCCGTGGGAGGATGTGGCTCCGAAGTTGAGGAGGGCGTTGCCGGCGCGGGATTTGAGGTACGCGGCGACGGCGGGGACGCCGACTTCGAGTTCGAGGGCGGTGGTGACGCCGTCGTGGGCCTGATACTCATTGGACTGGTTGGTCTGGCCGTGGGCGTGGAGGTCAATGAAGCCTGGGGCGACGACGCGACCGGCGGCGTTGAGCTGGATTTTTCCCTGGAGGGGGCGGGAGGCGATGAGGGTGATTTTGCCATCGCGGACGGCGACGTTGCGGATGGCGTCGAGACCGCTTTCGGGATCCATGACGCGTCCGCCGGAGATGACGAGGTCGTAGGGGCCGTCCTGGGCGGCGAGGAGTGTGGCGGTGAGGAGGAGGGCGAGGCGGGGAGTGGTCATGGAGTGAGCGAGTGTACCACATGGGGGACAGGCGAGGACGCCTGTCCCCCATGAAGATTCAGGCTCGGGAGATGGTGAAGGTGAGGCGGCCTTGCGCACCGGACTGGCGAGGTGCGAGGCGGATGCGGTACATCTTGCCGCCCCAGATATTGCGTAGGCGGCCGTCGGAGGCGTCGTGCTCGTCGACGGTGGGCTGGAGCGTTGCCGCGTCGTAACGGAGGACGGCTCCGGCGGTGAGTTGGATGAGTCCGGCGGAGGATGGAGCAGGCTTGCGAGGCGTGATGAAGTTCCACTCGATGGGGCCGGAGGCGGCGAGTTTCCAGGCGTCCTCAATGATGACGGATTGCTGATTGCGGTCGAGGCGCATGGCGCGGCGGAAGGATTCGACGCGGGCTTCGGCGGGGTAGGCGGCGGCGATGTCCATGGAGACTTCGCTGGTGGCGCCGCCGCGGAACTGGACGTTGTTGGCGCGGAATTCGCGGCCGGGGGCCTGCATGTGGCCGTTGATGGTGGGGCAATTGTGCCACCCCGATTGCATGGTCCAGATTTCGTAGCGCTGGGAGGAGAACGTTTTTGCGGAATAGGTTTCGACGCCGACGTCCACCAGCACGGGTTCGCCATTGTGGAAGACGATGAAGTTGCCGATGTCGTTGTGGTTGTGGCTTTCGGCGTTGTGGCCACCTTTGGCGGCGAGGTAGAAGCCTTGTTCGCTGCCGGCGGACTGGCGGGCGAAGAGGACGTTGAGATCGGGGAGCCAGTTTTCGATGGGGAGCGGGGCACGGGGCGTGGTGTTCTTCATGCCTGCGTTGTGAAAGAGACCCATGAGGGTGCGGGCGGGGCTGTCCTGCGATCCGATGCCATGCTGGTCTTGGGCGGCCCAGGCTCCATAGTCCATCATGTCCTTGTCGCCGATGGCGTGGCCGTAGCGCCAGACGAGATGGCCATCGGGCGTGGCGTGGGCGGAGGCGTCGGCGAAGTTGACCATCCACTTGCCGGCGATGTGGGCTTTGACGATGTAGCGTCCGATTTCGCGGACGAGGGGATCTTTCCACCAGGTCATCTTGCCGGCGGAGGCGGACTGGAGGAGTTCGAGGCAATCGTAGAGCGAAGCGCCGGCGCGGCCCCAGTAGCCGGGGCCTTCATCGCAGCCGCCATCGTCGGGCATGTCGGAGAGATACTCGTCGACGCTGCGGAGGCTTTTGGCGACGTGGGCGGCGCGGCGCTGGGGATCTTCTTCGAGGAGGAGGGCGCAGGTGAGCCAGTTGGAGTTGATCCAGGGGGTCCAGTTGTTGAGGTAGCGGCGCGGGGATTTGAGACCCATCCAGCCGAAGTCGTCGCGCTCGAAGCAGGGGGTGAGGATGCGGTGGTGGACTTCGTGGCGGATGCGTTGGGGGATGAGTGGGGAGACGCGGGCGAGTTGGGGAGCGAGGAGGTAGTGGAGCCAACTCATCTGGGCGCCGCATTCGGCGGCGAAGAGGTCGACGATGGGCTCGGTGACGTCGGGGAGGCCTTTGCCGGCTTTTTGGACCCCGATGTGGGCGGGGAGAACCCAGGTGCTTTCCTCGCATTGGAGCCAGACGCCTTCGATGATGCTGTCGAGGAAGCGGCCCTTGGCTTCGAGGCATTCGGCGAGGGCAAGGAGGTTGAGTTTGCGGCGGCGCGCGAAACGGATGCCTTCGTAACGGGAGCGATTGCCGTTGCGGGCGAAGTCGAGGTAGACGGAGGCGGGGAGGGTGGTCCAGGGTTCCTTTTGGGTAGAGGCGGCCGCGTCGAGGATAGATTGGCGGGTGTCGGAGGGGATGGCGTCCCAGGCGGCGCGATCGGCGGCGGTGGGGAGGGGTTTCCAATCCTTGCGGGGAAGGAGGGCGGCGGCTGTTTTTTCGGCGCTCCAGCCTTTGCTGAGGATGTCCCGTTGTTTGTAGATGGCGCCGGGAAGAAACGCGGGCGCGGCGAGAACGGGCATGAGAGCCCGGCGAGTGAAGGCAACCATAAAAAGGCCTCCTGGCAAATTCAGAATCGCCAGCATCCGGAAAGCGCCACCCGATGGAGCCATTATATCGGGGTTAGGCTGGCGGGGCTGGGGAGGGAGTTGCGGGGGAGGAGCGATGCGGGTAGGATTGCGATTGACACCATGCTGCACTCACGGATTACACGACGCGCGCTGTTTGCCACAACGGCAACGCTGGCTTTTGGGCAAAGACGCCCGCCGAATATCATCTGGTTCATGTATGACGATCTGGGGTCGGCGGGGCTGGGATGCTACGGGCAGGAGAAGATCCTCACGCCGCATTCGGACCGGTTGGCGAAGGAAGGGACGCGCTATACGGCTTGCTACGCGGGCGGGTCCGTGTGTGCGCCGTCGAGGAGCGTACTGATGACGGGGCAGCATTTGGGACATACTCCGGTGCGGGCGAATGCGCAGACGGTGCCGTTTGAAGACTCCGACATCACGGTGGCGGAAGTGCTGAAGAAAGCCGGCTATGCGACGGGTGGATTCGGGAAATGGGGGTTGGGGGACGCGGGATCGACGGGGGCTCCGACGCGGCAGGGGTTCGATGAATTTTACGGTTATCTGCATCAGACCCACGCGCATAATTACTGGCCGGAGTATTTGCGGGACGGGGAAGAGAAGCAATCGATGCCGGCCAATATCGGGCGGAAGAAAGGGACCTACAGCGCGACGCTGATTGGGGAACGGATGGCGCAGTTTGTGGAGAAGCATCGGAGCCGGCCGTTTTTCCTGTATGCGACACCGACGCTGCCGCATGCGCTGTTCCATCCGCCGACGGATGCTCCGTATAGCGATAAGCCGTGGACGAAGGGGCAGAAGGCATTCGCGGCGATGACGACGATGGCGGATGCGCAGTTGGGGCGGATTCTGGCGTTGCTGGACAAGTATGGACTGGCGGAGAACACGGTGGTGTTCTGCACGAGCGATAACGGAGGGGTGAAGCCTCCGGACGATGACAATGAGGGATCGTTTTTCGAGATCAACCGCGGGTTGCGCGGCTTCAAGGGATCGTTGTGGGAAGGCGGATTGCGCGTGCCGATGGTGGTGCGGTGGCCGGGGAAAGTGGCGGCGGGAAAGGTGGATGCCACGCCGTGGTATTTCGCGGATTTTCTGCCGACGGCGGCGGAGATTGCGGGAGCAAAGACACCAGCGGGGACTGACGGCGTTTCGATGGCGCCGGTGCTGACCGGGAAAACGATGGGTCGGCGGGCGCTGTATTGGGAGCAGGAGCGTTGGGATTCGAAGACGCGCCACATGCGCCCGGGGACGCTGGCGCAGGCGGTGCGGTACGGGAATTGGAAGGCGATCCGCAATGGCCCGGAGCAGGCGCTGGAGCTGTACGATCTGGCGCGGGATCCGAAGGAGCGGACGAATGTGGCGGGACAGAATGCGAAGGTGGTGGCGGAGATTGAGGGATTGCTGAAGAATATCCGCGTGACGGCGCGGCCTCACGATAACGGGAACAGTGAGTGGGTGGGGAGGAAGGATATTCCGCCGGAGACGAATTGAAGGGTCAGGCGGCGCGGTTCCGGGGGCAACGGGCTCGTGCGGTTGGGGGCGTCGTTTCTGATGATGAGGCCGGTGCTGCTGCCTGAGTTCTGGGAGACGGAGGCGCCGGCACCGATGGCGGCGAGGGTTTTGCGCAGGGTCTCGCTCACCTCGCTGCTGTCGAATCCGATGTAGGAACCGGGTGCGGCGTCAACGGTGACGGTGAGGCCGGGAGTGGTCCAGAGTTGGTGGGCGTCAGTGGTGAGATTCAGGAAGATGCCGCCCTCGGCGTCGTTTCGCGTGGTTGCGGTGAGAGTGCCGCCGAAGCATGTGGCCGGCACGAGAAGTGCTCCCAACAAGGCTGTTTTGAGCATGTACGTTCCTCCGAGAACAGGACTCCGATTTCGGTTAATTGCAGTGTAGCCTGAGAGGGAGATGTTTCCCATTGTGGGAGTATTGTGAAGGTGGGTGCGTAATGCTCCTAGGGACGATACCCCCATTGTGGGGAAAGGGGGGTGGCGGGTACCATTTTCCGGGTGCGGAGAATCGAAGTATGCTGGCATTTTTTCGCATGTGGGTGTAGAGTCAGGGGTAGGAAGCGAGCGACATGCCAAGGCCCAACGGCCAAGCTTCGCGCGGTGCACGCATTCTGGCGAATGCTCCGAAGGAATTGTTGACGCAGCCGCTGGTGCGGTTGGGGGAAGGCATCGGGAAGGTGGTGTATGCTTCGCCGCGTTGGGTGGTGAAGCGGGTGCGGAGCGATTCGGAGGTGATTGCCCTGATCGTGCTGTGGCGCTTGCTGCGGCGTTGGGAACGATTCCTGCCGGTGGGGTTGGGGCGGCATCTGCTGCAACGGCCTTCGCGGCGGATCCGGATCTTGCGGGTGTTCACGCAGATGGTGATTCATGTGTTGCCGGACCGGCTGTGGTATGCGACGCATATCGGGACGGTGTGGAAACGGTACCGGGAGCAGGATCATCGGGGGGAGAAACTAGCTCGGGATTATCTGCTGGGGACGAGCCTGGTCCCGGGGCATATCGCCTTTCCGCGGACGCATGTGCGCATCAAGGGTTGGCCGTACTGGCTGACGGTGGATCATGCGACGGAGCGCGTGGAGTGCACGTTGCATCAGAGGCTGAACGCGCTGGCACGGGAAGGGCGTTACGAGGAAATCGAGCAGTGGTTGAACCGGTTTCTGGATTTGCGGCAGCAGGGGTGGCGGTTGGGGTTATTTTCGGTGGACGCGCATTTGAAGAATTTCGGAGTGGTGGAGGACCGTGTGGTGCTGCTCGATGCGGGTGGATTGACGAACGAGTGGGAGGAAGTGGAGAACCGGCTGGCGTTTGAGGATGTGGTGGTGGAACCGCATATACAGCTTGGGCTGGGGGCGTTGTTGGGGGCGCGGCCGGATATCGCGGCGCGGTTCAATGCGCGGTGGAAGCAGGTGGTGAGCGTGAAGGGGGTGAGGCGGCACTGGCAGGCGCTGCGCCCCGTTGGGTCTGGAGAAGGAGTCTAATAATAGTTAGGAATCATACCACTCATGTTTCAATCGCAATCTACTCCTCGTCGCGTGTTTATCGGCTCGCTGTTTGCCGGCGCGGTCCCGGTGGGAGGCTTCGGCAGTACCGCGTCGCTTCGCCATATGGGCTACCGCTCACCTAATGAGAAACTGAATTTCGCTGCCATCGGGGCGGGCGGAAAAGGCTGGACGGACATTAATAGCTGTGCCACGGAGACATTGGTGGCGATGGCGGATCCGGACGATAAGCGTGCGGCGCGCACCTTCGACAAATATCCGAACGTGCCGCGGTACAAGGATTTCCGGAAGATGCTGGACAAGGAAGGGAAGAACATCGATGCGGTGATTGTGTCGGCTCCGGACCATATTCATGGATCGGCGGCGATGTGGGCGATGGCGCGGGGGAAGCATGTGTACTGCCAGAAGCCGCTGACGCGGACGGTTTGGGAAGCGCAGCAATTGACAGCGGCGGCGGAGAAATACGGTGTGGCGACGCAGATGGGGAATCAGGGGTATTCGAACGAAGGGGCGCGGCAGTGTTGTGAGATTTTGTGGTCCGGGGATATTGGGGATGTCAAGGAAGTGCACGCGTGGACGAACCGGCCGCTGAAGTATTGGCCGCAGGGTCCGGATGTGGTGCCGAAGGAAGAGCCTGTGCCGGCGCATCTCGATTGGGAGGCGTGGCTGGGTGGATCGCCGTTCCGGCCGTACAGCCCGGCGTATGCTCCGCATCACTGGCGGGGATTTCCGGACTTTGGCTGTGGGGCGATTGGGGATATGGCGTGCCATATCCTGGGGACGCCGAACATGGCGCTGCGGCTGGGCGCGCCAACGAGCGTGGAGTGCATCAAGCAGGAAGGCAAGGGGCAATACACGTTCCCGCTGGCGGCGACGATCCGGTTCGATTTTCCGGCGCGGGGATCGATGCCCGCGTTGCAGTTGTTCTGGCATGACGGGATGAATAAGCAGCCGGATATTCCAGGGGTTCCGGAAGGGGAACTGCTGGGGGACAGCGATACGAACGGCAGCGTGTTCATCGGCGACAAGGGGATGGTGACGACAGGCTGCTATGGGGAGAGGACACGGCTGGTTCCGGCGGCGAAGATGCAGGATTATAAGATGCCGGATCCGGTGTTGACGCGGTCGCCGGGGCACTACCGGGATTGGATCCGCGCGGCGAAGGGCGGCGAGCCGTCGTGCTCGAATTTCGGCGTGGCGGGGCCTTTTGTGCAGTGGATGCTGCTGGGCGTGATCTCGATGCGGTTTGAAGGGAAGCTGGAATGGGACGCGGCGGCGGGGAAATTCACCAATAATGCAGCGGCGAATGAACTCTTAAAACCGAAATTTAAAAAGGGCTGGAAGTTCGCGGGCTGAGGAGGCCCCTTCCATGAACATCGGCAGGAGAACTGCGCTTGGAATGCTCGGCGGGGCGGTTGCAGCCGCCGCCGAGTGGCCCCCGGCGGAGGGGGCAGGTGTGCCGAAACTGTGTCTCGGCGCGCCGGCGAATCTGGATGCGGCCGGAATGCAGAAGATCCGGCAGATCGGGATCAATCACGTACTGTCGGGAGGTCCGCCGATTCCGTGGACGGAGCAGAGCCTGCGGGCTTTGATGGACCGATTCCGGGCGGGCGGGCTGACGGTGTGCAATCTGATGATCGGCGGATTTCCGAATTGCATCTACGGTCGGCCGGGGCGGGATGCGGAGATTGAGAAGGTGCAGCAGTCGATCCGCGCGGCGGCGAAGGTTGGGCTGCCGGTGGTGGAGTATAACTTCTACGCGCACCGGTTGGTGGAAGGGTATTACGAAGAAAAGGGGCGCGCCAATTCGGGGATGACGGCGTATGATTACGAGCGGTCGAAGCATCTGCCGCCGTTGCCGGAGATTGGGGTGCATGATCTCGATTCGCTGTGGAAGAATGTGACGTATTTCCTGAAGGCGATTGTGCCGGTGGCGAAGGAAGTGGGGGTGCGGCTGGCGCTGCATCCGAACGATCCGCCGGTGCCGTTGAGCCGCGGGTCGGGACAGATCATGGCGACGCTGGCGGGATGGAAGCGGCTGGTGGATATCGTGGACGATCCGGCGAATGGGATTACGTATGATTGCGGGGTGACTCGGGAATTGGGCGAGGATCCGCTGGCGGTGTGCAAATATTTTGGGGCGAAGGATCGGATTAATCATGTGCATTTCCGGAATGTTCGGGTGCGGAAGCCGTATGTCGATTATACGGAGGTGTTCCCGGATGAAGGGCAAGTGAACATGTTCGCTGTGATGGAGGAACTGGTGCGGCAGAAGTATTCGCGGGCGATCTATCCGGAGCATCCGCGGTTGCTCGATGCGGATAAAGAGCGGCCGGGATTTAGCGCGTACTATCCGGGCGGAGGCGGATATGTGGGCGAGGTTTATAACGTGGCGTATACGAAGGCGATGCTACAGGCGGCTCTGACGGGGCGGTAAGAAGGTGATTGGCCGCCGATAAACGCCGATTAACGCCGATGGGCGGGTTTTAGGTTTCGATTTGTGCGGAGGCTAGGATTACTCCTAAGGCTCGGCCTTCTTTCGATTCCTGGAGCGGCGGCGTTACGGAGATATCGACATCGATATGGGGGCCGGTGGCGGGCGGGAGATCGCGGGTGAGGAGGTGATCGCCACTGAGGGCGAGGGTGTCCGTGCCGAGATTTTGGCCGGCGCAATGGATGGCGATGGTGCGTTCGGCGGTGGGTTCGGGGAGGTGGACTTTGAGCGTGATGCGCTTGGGAGTGCGGCCTTTGATGGGGATGCGGAGTGTGAAGTTGGGGGCGGTCCAGCGCCAGGGCTGGCCTTCGTCTTCATAGAGGCCGCGGAGCAGTTCGACGTTGGTGAGCGAGTAGCGGCTTTCGGCGACGACGTAGGCTCGTTCGTCACCGCCGCCGGCGGGCTTGGTGATGAGGCCGAGCACTTGCCAGTGGGCTCGATGGAGCAGACGGCGAAGGGCCGCTTCGGTGAAGATCCAGAAGTTGCTGTTGTCGCGATTCATCTCGTCTTCGGCGACGAGGTAGGCGGCGGGGACGGCGGCGACGTTCTGGGGGATTCCCGGAAACTGGCTGGCGATGCGGGTGCTGAGGAGCAGGTATTGCGAATGCTTGGCGAGGGTTTCGAGGGCGAAGAAAGGGTTTTTCAGATGATAGAGGACGCCGAGTAAGAGAGCGAGCTGATATTTGTCGCGGGGGAGCCACCATTGATCGTCGAGGTCGGCGGCGTGAACGGCGACGGAGGCATGGCGGGCTTCGGCGAGAAGGCGGACGCCGCGCATGCCGTTGTGGTGAGTGAGGGGATTGTCGAGGGCGTCGACCTGACAGCCGAGTTCGGCGAGGAAGAGGGAGAGATCGCCGTCGGCGCAACCGATGTCAGCGACGGGTTCGTTGCCGGCGAGATCGCGGAACTCAAGGCCGGCGGCGGCGAGGAGGTCAGCGAGGTGGGTGAAGTTGGAGAGGGTGTCGTAGGGGTACCACTCCCAACGCGGGTCGGCGAGTTTGGCTTTTTGCTCTTTGAGTCTGGTGCGGAACGCGGTGGCGAGCGCGATCAATTCCTGGTTCGATACGGGTTTCATTTTCAGGGGAGGATGGTGGCTTTGCGAATGGAGTCGAGGCGGGGGAAATCGCGGTCGAGGTAGGCGTTGCCGCGCAGTTCGGCCTGGATACCGTCGGGGCCGGCGCCTTTGGGTGCGAGTTCGCCGTAGAGGAAGCTGAGCTTATCGGCGACACCCAAGCCTTCGACGATTTGGCCGAAAGCGGGGAAGCCCTGCTTGTCGAGCGTGGAGTTGTTTTTGAGATTGAGGAAGACCTGGACGGCGCGGGTGTTCGGGCCGTTGTGGGCGAAAGCGATGGTGCCGCGTTTGTTGGAGAGGACGACGGGTTCGTCGGGGAATTTGAGGTCGCGGTAGAGGGCTCCCTGGCGGGGGTCGGCGGCGATGCCGAATTGGGCGATGAAGCCGCGGATGACGCGATGGAAGCGGGAGTTGTCGTAGTAGCCGGCGGCGACGAGTTCATGGAACCGCTCGGCGGCGCGGGGTGCCCATTGTTTCTTCACTTCGATGACGATGTCGCCCTTGGTGGTTTCGAGTTTGACGCGGTAAGTGTCGGGGAGAAGGATTTTCTTTGGGGCTTCGGATTTCTTTTCGGCTTCGGGCGCGGCTCCGCATCCGGCGAGCAGGAGGGCGAGCGCGAGCAGGCAGCTATTTCGCATCACGCCAATTTTCTCCGATTCCGGTTTCCACTACCAGTGGGACGGCGAGTTGGTAGACGCCTTCCATTTCCTGTTTGACCATGCTGGCGGCGCGGGTGGCTTCTTCGGGGGGCGATTCGAGGACGAGTTCGTCGTGGACCTGGAGGAGCATGCGGGTGCGCCATCCGTCTGAGAGGATGCGATCGATGCGGATCATGGCCATTTTGATGAGGTCGGCGGCTCCGCCTTGCATGGGCGTGTTGATGGCGGTGCGTTCGGCGAAGCCACGGGCGTTGGGATTGCGGCTGTGCATATCGGGAATGGGGCGCTCGCGGCCGAACATGGTTTTGGAGACTCCGCTCTGGCGGACTTCGGCGATGGTTTGATCGATGTAATCCTTGACGCCGTGGTAGCGCTCGAAGTAGTTGAGGATGTAGAGTTCGGCCTGTTGGCGTGTGATGCCGAGCTGCATGGAGAGGCCGAAGGGAGTCTGGCCGTAGACGATGCCGAAGTTGACGGCTTTGGCCATGCGGCGCATGTCGGCGGTGACGGTATCGGGGGCGACGCCGAAGACTTCACTGGCAGTGCGGGTGTGGATGTCCTGGCCTTTGGTGAAGGCGTCCATGAGGACGGGGTCGCGGGAGAGATGGGCGAGGAGGCGGAGTTCGATTTGGGAATAATCGGCGATGAGGAGTTGCCAGCCTTTTTCGGGGACGAAAGCGGCGCGGATTTCGCGGCCGAGTT
>CALFYN010000295.1 GCA_937952345.1 uncultured Acidobacteriota bacterium | reverse complement strand
TCCGGATCAGTTCTATCGCGACCGCGTGACGCGGCTTGAAAAGAACGGATCGTTCGCGGCGGGGGACAGCGGGTATAGCAGTTGGGCACAGCATCCGGATGGAACGATTGTGGTGGCGGACTATACATGCGGGAATCCGCCGGCGGCGCATCCGTTCCTGCGCGCTTACAGGCTTTGAGGAAGAGTGAAGAAGAAGGTGCTGCCGTGGCCAGGAGTGCTTTCCACCCACACCTGGCCGCCGTGGGCGGTGATGATTTCGCGGATTAAAGCGAGGCCTAGCCCCGTGCCGCCGATGCGGCGCGTGTCGGCATTGTCGGCGCGGGCGAATTTCTGGAAGAGGCGCGGGATAACGTCCTGTGGAATGCCGATGCCTTCGTCTTTGACGGAGACTTCGATCGTGTCGCCGGTGTGCCGTGCGCGGATGGCGATGACGCCACCATCGGGAGAGAACTTGACGGCATTGGAGCAGAGGTTGGCGAGCACCTGGCGGATGCGGTCGGCGTCGGCATGCGCGGCGGGCAGGCCGACGGGGGTTTCGATGACAAAGCGATGGTGCGAGGAGTCGAGGCCGTAGATGGCTGAAGCTTCGCGTAGGAGAGCGGCAATATCCACGGGAGTACAGTGGTACTTCATGCGTCCCGATTCGATGCGCTGCAAGTCGAGGAAATCGTTGATGAGTTGAGTGAGGCGCATCGTCTCGCTATGAATGATTTCGAGGAATTCGCGCTGCTGTGTGGGCTCGAAGTCACGGTCGAGCATCAGTTCGGCGAAGCCGAGCAGGGAGGATAGCGGAGTGCGGAGTTCATGGCTGACGGTGGCGACCAGTTCGTCTTTGAGAACCTCGGCTTTGCGGCGCTCCTCGACTTCTTTTTGGAGCGCTTCGTTGGCGGCGGCGAGTTCGGTGGTGCGCTCTTCGACGCGGGTTTCGAGTTCGGCGTGCGCCTGCCGCAATTCGTTTTCGGCGCGTTTGCGTTCGACAACGCGGCCGAGTTGGACGCCGATTTGGGCCATGCGGTGGAGCATGTCGTTGTCACAGCGCACGATGGCATCGGAGAGGAAAACGAGGGTAGCAACGACTTCACGGCCGCTGAGGACGGGAAGTCCCATGGCGCTGGCCACGGGCCCGGAGGAGAATTGTCGGAAGTGCGGGCGGGCCAGTGCGCGGGCGGCCTGATCCATTTCCATGACGATGGCCGCATCGTGTTCGATGAACTCGCGGAGGGCATCGTAGGGGGAGGAATGAGAATGCCAGATGGTGGGCGCAGGAGCGGCTGCGCTGCTGTCTGCGATGCACGCAGTGCCGATGGGCCAGCCGGTCTGGCGGCAGACCAGTTGCAGCACGGTTTGGAGTGCGGTGGCCTCGGAATCGGCATCGTTGGAGGCTTCGGTGACGCGCTGCAGGAGATTGAGAAAAAGCCGCTGTTCGAGGAGGATGTGTTCGCGGTCGTGAACGTGCGTGATGTCGTGAATGGTGACGACGGCGCTTTTGCGGCCGTCGATGGAGTGCACGAGGCGAGTGGAGAGTTCGAGGATGCGGGGGAGGCCTTCGCGGAAGAAATCGAAGGTGGCGGTATCGACGATTTCCTCCTGGAGTGCAATGGTGACGGGGTGGGCCTCGGGGGCGATGGGTTCGGCGCCGCAGTAGAGGGGGAGCAACTGAGCGAGGGGGGTGCCGAGGATTTGGCTATTGGAGAAGCCGGTCAAGGACTCGAAGGCGCTGTTGCACCAGGTGACCTCACCGGACTGGTTGGTCCAGGCGATGGCTTCGCTGACGGCGCCGAGTGCGGCGTTCAGTCTTTCGAAGGTATTGCGCAGTTCGGCCTGGCAGGGCGTGGTATCGGCGGCAGTCACCTCACTCTCCCAGCGTTTGACGGACTAAGGCAAGCAACTGACGCGGGCTAAACGGTTTGGTGATGTACTGATCGACGCCGGCGATTTTTGCGGCGTGCTCGTCGCGTTGCTGGCCGCGGGCGGTGAGCATGATGATGGGGATGGATTTAGTCTCGTCATTCTCGCGCAGCACGGCGGCCACTTCGACGCCGGTCATTTTAGGCATCATCCAATCCAACAACAACAAGTCGGGCATTTCGGCCTGGGCGAGGGCTAAGGCCTCTTCACCATCGGCGGCCTGGAGCAGTTCCACTTCCATGGGCTTGAGCGTGGCTTGGATCATTAATCGGAGGGCCCGCTCGTCATCCGCAATCAAGACTCGTTTCATGTGTGCCGTGTTCCCTTTTATGCTTATCGGAACAATAGACCGCAACTTGAAGCAGTAATGGGATACACCTGGGGTTCACCCGGCATATACGGCTTGCGGCTCACTTAACATGGGAATTATGGGAATTCTGCTGTTTCTCGCTTTCTTTGCCAGCGGTGTCGCGGGCGAACCGGTGCGCAGCGTGGAGCGCACAGTGCGGGCGCGGGAAGCGACGGAGGTGCGGGAAGGGTTTCGGGCGGCGGGTTTGTATTGTCCGGCGCATACGGAAGTGCGCGCTTCGGCGGATGGCTCGGCGTGGAGCGATTGGACGGAAGTGCTCGAGGATGAAGGGGGCGGATCGCTGGTTTATTTTGGCCCGTTGCAGCGACACATCGAGACGACGGCGGATTGCCGTGCGTTGCTGATTGATGCGGGGGAGACTCCGGCTGAGGAGCGGAAGCGGCTGCGGGCGCGCGCCGCGGCGGAACCGCTGGCGGTGGTGAAGCGTGAGGAATGGGGATGCACGCCGGCGGTGTGCCCGGTTACGGCTACTCCGTCCTATACGAAGGTGACGCATCTGGTGGTGCATCACAGCGCGAGCGCGAATACGTCGAACGATTGGCCCGCGGTGCTGCGCTCGTTCTGGGTGCTGCACGTGCGCGGGAACGGCTGGAGCGATATCGGGTACAACTACCTGATTGATCCGGACGGGGTGTTGTATGAAGGACGGGCGGGTGGCGATGGCGTGTTGGGAGCGCATTTTTCCGGCGTGAACAGCGGCACGATGGGGGTATGCATGGTGGGGACGTTTTCCACGGTGGCTCCTACGGCGGCGAGCGTGGATACGTTGCGGGGGATGCTGGCCTGGCAGGCGGAGAAGTGGAAACTGGACGCGGGCGGAGGCACGTTGCATGCGGCGAGCGGATTGACTCTGCCGGTGATCTCGGGGCATCGCGACGCGGGGTTGTCGCCGCGCGCGACGAGCCGGACAGAGTGTCCGGGAAATGGGTTGTATGCGCTGCTGGCGGGATTGCGGCGGCAGGTGCGACAGGGCATGGAGGAGGATTGCCTGCTGGAGATGCAGCGGCCATGGCGATGCGCGGCGGGCGACGGCGGGATCGTGGAGATCCCTTACACGTTGGGTTCGGGATGTGCGTTGGATGTGGAAAGCCAGGCGGACTGGATTCGCGCGGAGCGGGAAGATGGGTTGATCCGGCTGACGATTGCGGCGAACGGCGATGCTGCTTCGCGCACGGGCGAGGTGCGTGCGAACCGGCAGGTGGTGAGCGTGTCGCAAGCGGGTATGGGACAAGGTGCGCCGCCGTGCGTGGACTTTCGTGGCGTGGTGAGCGCTGCGGGCTTTGATGAACGGCCGGCGGTGGCCGGATCGTTGATCTCGATTTTGGGCGAGGGTCTGGCGAGCGGTGAGGCGAAATCGGAGGAGTGGCCCACCGTGTTAGGTGATGTGTCGGTGGAGATCAACGGGAGAGCTGCGGCGCTTGCTTATGTGAGCGCGGCGCAGATTAACGCTCAGGTTCCGGCGGCGACGAACATCGGATCGGCGCGGATTACGGTGACATCGAACGGAGTGGCGGGGCCAGAGCGGTTGTTCTGGGTGAGTGAAGCGGTACCTTCGATTTTTTATGCGGATTCGCCGGTACGGGCGGGTGAGGCGGTGAACGTGTATCTGACTGGCGCCGGGCGTAGCGGGCTGCCATGGACGGTGAACGTGGGCCGCGCTGTGTCGTTGTCGGCAGTGGAGGGATTGGTGGGCGTGCAGGTGGCTCGCGTGGAGTTGCCGGCGGATCTGGCGGCGGGTGAGCACGATTTATTTGTGACGGTAGCGGGAGCAACCAGCAGCGCGGTGCGCATTGCCGTGACGCCTTAGAGCTTTTCGGTGTGGAAGGCCTCGAGATTGCCGATGGCGGATTCGGGCGTGCCTTGCTTCCATCCGAAGAAGCGCAGTTCGATTCCGTTTTCGGTGAAGTCAGCGATGGTGAATCCGTTGTGCTCGACGACGGGGATGCGGGTCTCCATGCCGATGCCGATGGCCGTCTGCGCGAGGGTGTTGCGCGCGGCGGAAGGCCAACCGGTGGGGCCTGTGCTGATGGGGCCGGCGATCATGACATTGACAGGGTTGTCGCTTATGTTGATCGCTCCGCTTCGGTGGATGCGTCCGAGGGCGTGGCTGTGGAGATCGCCGCTGATGAGAAGCGGCGTGCGGTTGCGATTGGCGGAGAGCGCCTGGAGGATGCGGTCGTGCTGCATGCGCCAGCCGGATTGCCAGTAGGGCTTCGGCTTTTGTGTAGTGAGCTTGCCTTGCGCGTCGAGGATGTCGGCGTACCATTCTCCCCATTTGCCGGCGCTCCAACCGAAGGGGATGGATGGGACGTGCACGAGATGGCGCGTGTCGTTGGCTCGTGTGCGGGCGAGCAGCCAGTCTTCGGTGGTTTGGGGAACAAAGCCCGCGCTAGGTCCAGCAAGGGCAAGATGGCGGCGGCAATCGTAAATCAGAAGCTCGGCGAGTTTGCCGTAGCGGAGGGTGCCGTAGCATTCGCTGTAGTGTGTGGAGGGCTCGAAATCGAAGCTGCCGGCGAGTCCGTCGGGGCGGTTAGGGTCGGGGAGAAACTCGGGGTAGTAGAGGCGGCGTGTGGCGCGGGCGGCGCGCAGCATGAAGGCATCGGGCGGGAGCGTGACGAGTTTGTCGCTGGCTTCGTCGTTGTCGAAGTAGTCGTGATCGTCCTGGACGAAGAAGACGGGAGTGGAGCGGAATAGCGTGCCGTAGAGGGAGGAGACCTGCGGAGTGACGGCGCGCTGCAGCACTTCTTCGTTGGGTGTGCCGAAGATGGGCAGATCGCGGCGGAAATCGCCGGCGAGTTTCACTTGCTGCGCGTCGTGGCCGGCGCGGCCGACCACGCTGCGCTGATCCCAGTAGACGTGATCGCCGATGGCGATGACAGCATCGGGGTTGAGGGCGAGCATGCGTTCGAGGAAACGGCGACGTGTGGCGAGCGGAAGGAATGCTCCGCGGCCCTGTGTATCGAGCACGCCTTCGTGGCCACCGGCGCAGGTATAGATGGCGAGGCGCAATTGCCTGGGCCGCTCTTCGAGAGAGGGGAACATGCGAAGCGGCCATGGATCGCAGAGCGGCTTGCCGGCCGCGGTGAGATACATGGTGTATTGGCGCGATGGTTCGAGTTGATCGAGGTCAAAGGACCAGAAGAGGCCTTTTGTATCTCCCTTGCGTCCGGATATGGGGCGGGAGTTGCCGGCGGCAAGCATCGGCGTTTGGGCAAGGGGCTCAGTGAACGAGGCCTTGACGATCATGCGGCGGGAACTGACGGTGGGGAGGAGATGCTTCAGTGTGCCCTGCTTCCAGGCTTGCGCGGGGGCCATCATTGCCGCGAATAGAAAATCTCTGCGCTGCATGCCCTTACATTATTCCTTTTTCATGACCGAAACTTCTTGTTGGCGAGCCGCGTTGGTAAGGGTAGGAGGGCCGAAAACAATGAAACAACAAACAATGAAGCTGATGGCCATGACGCTGCTGGCAGGAGCATTGACGGCATGTGGCGGGCGTTCTTATGTAGCCTATCGGGCTCCGCTGCCACCCCCGCCTCCGCCTGCCGCTTATCGGGCGTATGGTCCACGCGTGGCTCCTGGTCCGGGATATGTGTGGGTGAACGGGTACCACGATTGGCGCGGGTCACGCTATGTGTGGGTGCCGGGATCGTGGATGCGCCCGCCTCGTCCGCGCGCGGTTTGGGTGCCGGGGCGGTTTGTGCCGCGCGGGCGCGGACAAGTATGGATCGGGGGGCACTGGCGCTAAGCTTTGGCGGCCCGCTCGCGATCTTCGAGCATGCGCTTCACGCTGTCCAATTCGCGGCGGAGACGGCGTTCGCGGCTGACCAGCGTCAGGACGTAGAGGGCAAGGATAAGCCAGGCTGCGGCGAGGCCGTAGAACATGTAAGTGAAGTTGCGTGAATCCAAGTTGAGTCTCCTAGGTGGATGCTGAAAACCAGTCTGGGCTGCCGATTAACGCCGATCAACGCCGATCGGTTCCCTATGTTCCATCGCGTTCATTGGTGTTCATCGGCTGCAGTTCCTTTTCCTCAGCCTACTAGACGGCCGCGTGTGCGTAACGGCGCAATGATTCGACTTCGCGTTGGGTATCTTCCTGGCGCATGCGGACGGCCACCATTACGGCGGCGAGCAGCAGGAGTGCAATTGCGTTCTGAAAGAGGATGGATTCCATGGCGGGGTCCATCCGGCCGCCGCCGGTGCGGATGCTGAGCACGGCTCCGGGGTGCTGAGTGCGCCACCAGTCGATGGATTTGTAGGTGATGATGACGCTGGCGTAGGAGAAGATGCAAAGCACGGCGGAGTTCTTCGCGCGGGCGGTGGGATCATCGACGGCGTGGCGCAACATGAGGTAGCCGGCGTAGATGATGCAGGTGATCAGCGCCCAGGTGAGGCGCGCATCCCAGGTCCACCAGATGCCCCAGATGATGCGGGCCCAAATGGATCCGGTGGCGAGTCCGATCATCGTGAAGGCAAGACCCACTTCCACAGAGGCCACACTGAAGGTGTCGTACTTCATGTCTTTCTTGATGAGGTGCATGACGCTGGCTGCGCCTGCGAGGAAGTAGGCGGTGAAGCAGGTGATCCAGGCCGGGACGTGAAACAGGAGGATGCGGTAGATGGCGCCCTGGTCGACTTCGTCGGGCAGCACGAGCAGGATCTGATAGAGATTGCGCACCAGGTACAAGCCGGCGATCAATCCCAGTCCGTAGAGAATTTTTTCGCGCATCGAGTGATTCTCCTTTGTTTTATCCGACCAGCACAACCTCCACCAGCGTGACGGCCAGTGCAGTGAAAATGATATCGAAACCGACGATGAGACGGACCCAGATCCAGTCGTCGGCGGGGATGCCTTCTCCGTTGATGAGAAGCGTTGTGAGACGCATGGCCGCCATGAGAGCGGGGATCATCATCGGGTAGATGAGCGTGGGCAACATCAGTTCGCGCATGCGCAGATTGACGGTGAGCGCGCTGAACATGGTGCCGATGACGGTGATGCCCCAGGTGGCGAGCAGCAGAACGGCGGCGAGCCACAGCGGCTGGCGCATCCAATCCATGTTGTACAGGATGCCGAAGATCGGCATGGCCACGAATTCCACGATCATCAGCAGGACGAAGTTGGCGATGGCTTTGCCGAGGAAGAGCGCGGAACCGGGGATGGGGGAACTGACCAAGGCATCGAGGCAATCGTTGGATAGCTCGCGGGCAAAGCTGCGATTGAGGATGAGGGCGCCGGCGAAGGCAAATACGAGCCACAACAGGCCACCGGACATTTCTCTCATCTGATCGGAAGAGGGGTCCATGGCAAAGCTGAAGAGGACGAGGATGACGATGGCGAAGCTGATGGCGGCGTTGAGCGATTCCTTGGTGCGGATTTCGCTGCGGAGATCCTTCGAGGCGATGGTGAAGACTTGACGGAGATATCGCATCAGCCTTCTCCGTATGCCCGGTAGAGCCAGGTGGGATCTTCGAGCATTTCCACCGGGCGGGGGCCGTGGAACTTCAAGCGCCCGCGCGCGAGCAAGGCGACGTGCGTGGCCAGTTCCATGGCTTCGCGCAGTTGATGGGTGGACATGATGACCGTTGCGCCGCGTTCGAGGGCGGCTTTGAGCAGGCTCTGCAGGAGGGCGATGGCGCGGTCATCGAGCGCAGTGAATGGTTCGTCGAGGAGAAGCAGGGACGGGCTGTGAAGAAAGGCGCGGGCGACGGCGAGGCGCTGGCGCATGCCGCGAGAGAATTCGCGGACGAGGGAATCGGCGACGTGATCGAGCTGGGTGCGAACGAGCCACTCCTTGGCCGCACGGTCGGCATCGGCGATGCCGTAGACCTGAGCGAAGAGGCGCAGGTTCTCGATAGCGGAGAGTTCATCGTAGACACCGATGCCGTGGCCGAGGACTCCGAAAGAGCCGCGGGTGTCGGCATGGCGGGAATCGCGGCCGAACAGATGGATGGCACCGCGTTGCGGACGGAGAAGGCCGGCGAGCATGCGGAGCATGGTGGTTTTACCCGCTCCGTTGCGGCCGAGCAGGGCGAGGCACTGGCCCTTTTCGACCTTGAAATCAATTTCGCGGAGTGCGGGGTAATCGCCGTAGAACTTCCAAATCCCCTCGACGGAGACGGCGCTCATCAGTGGCGTTTTCCCTTCTGGATGGCGGAGGCGGCGGCAGGGCGGCCGGGCTGGCGATAGATCAAGGCAAAGCCGAGGGCGAGAATGCCAATGGCGAGAACGAGGACGATGGTGACCTGGTCGTAGACGCGAGGCAGAACTTCCTGGATGCTGGGGCCGTCCTCTTCGCCGCTCGATTCGGGAGCGCGCAGGGAGCCGCTGCCACTGATTTCGAGCTTGAGATCTGTGCCTTTGACATCGTAGATGGCGGCCTGGGTAGCGGGTTCGCGGCCTAGTTCGCTGATATTGTCGGCTTTGAGCGTAACGCCGCGAGGCGTCACCAGGCGGGTGGTGCCGTCTTTATGGAGTAACCTGCCCTGGAACACGCCGGATTCGGGAAGCGGCATTTCGTAGCTCAACTGGAAGCGCGTTTCGCCGGGCTTGATGGCGAAATCGACGCCGTATACATTGGGTGTTTTCGTTTGGATCGCAGAGCGCTCGACGGCAACGCTTTGCGGCGCGGTGGCGCTGATGCGGACCTTGCCTCCGGCTTCGGGGGGCATGTAGAACTGCAAGGTGCCGGTGTCGGGCGAGTTGAAGGCGGTGACGCCGGGATTCTGGAAGATGAAGTTTTCGGTGACGATCAGCTTCGAATCCATGGGCTCGAAGAGCATCATGTGTTGGGTGACCTTGGCTTCGCCGGGTCTGGCGGAGGAGGAGTACACATCCACTTGCACGCCGGTAGTGGGGGAACCGGGGGGCATCATTTTCGTGTAGAGGACGCCTTCGAAGGCTACTTGCACGTAGTGGGGGCCGGGTCCGGGAGTGGTCTGGAGCAGATACTTGCCGGCGGCATCGCTCTTCACGGTTTCGAGCGATTCGGGGCCCGCTTCGGTCAACTTATAGATACTCACGGTGGCGGCGGATTGCGGCTTGCCGGTGGTCTTGTTGAGGACGGTGCCGTCTACGGCAGCCATGAGGGGAAGGGCAAGAAGGATCGATGCGAGTTTCATGCCGCTCCCTCCACCATGGGTTTGCCGCATTCACCGCAGAACTTGAGCGGCTGTTCGAATTTCGCGCCGCAGTGCGGGCAGACGGTGCCGGGCTCGGGTTTGGGTGGTGGCGCCGCTTTCGAGGCAACAGGGGCGGCGCCAACAGTCTGGTCAATCTGCGACATGACTTTGGCGAGTTCGGTTTGCAGCTCCGTTTTAGTCTTCTGGTAGTCCTCGTCGGAGAGTTTGCCGACGCGGTATTCAAACTGCAGGTCGCGGAGGTTTTCGTAGATCTGTGCCTTGCGTTCTTCAAGATGCTGAACGGGGGATTCGGCCACTGGGGGAGGGAGATCTTTTTCACGCACGCCGAGTGTGAGCAGGACGGCGCCGGCGACGAGGAGGGCACAAGCGGCTAAGAGCATCGGGATTATTCCAATTTGGCGAGATCTTTGTCGATCTCGGCCTGATAGCGATTGAGGACCGCGGCATCGACGGCAGCGGGGGCGGTGGCAGGCTTGCGATTGCGCTGCACCCACGCCCAGATGGCGGCGAGCCCCAAGCCAATAGCCACGAAAGGCATCACCCAACTGAGCAGATGAAAGCCTTCGGCGGGCGGCACGGCGAGTGCGCGCTTGCCTTCACGCTTGATGAAATCGTCGATGATTTCGTCGTCGGTTTTCCCTTCGGCTTGGAGTTTTGCGATGCGTTCGCGTGCGGGGGCAGAGTAGTGGCAGCCCAGCATGGAGCAAGTGGCGACGGTGTTCTTGCACGATCCGCAGAGGCAGGCGAGGCGGTCGCCGACACGGCGGATGGCCGGGGTCAGCATATCGGAAGAGCTTTGGGCCAGACAGAGCCCGGCCACCAACACCAGAAGAAGCCTACGGATGTACAGGGGCATTCTTTTTCACGATTCCCACGGTTTCGGTTTTCATGTGCTGCATCTTCACCTTGGGAGGGATGAGGCAGATAATTGTGCCAATAAGCATGGTGTAGAAGCCGACCCAGATCCAGCTCACGAGCGGGAAAACGTAGGACTGGATGATGGCCAGGTTCTTTCCGTCGTTGGTGACGCCGGCGAAGTTGAGGTATAGATCTTCGTTGAGGCGGCGGCGGATTGCGACCTCGCTGGTAGGCTGGCTGCTGGCTTTGTAGACGCGCTGTTCGGGTTCGAGCGTATCGATGACGCTGCCACCGACGGACACTTCGACAATGGCTTTGCGCCAGGAGTAATTCGGGTTGTCGCCGTCGAGCAGATCGCGGATCTTCAGATCATAGCGGCCGATGGTGAACTTGTCTCCGACGCGGACATCGTGAGTGGCGTCTTTATTAAAGGCGGCGCCAGTGAAGCCGAGGAAGAGGAACACCATCGCCATGTGTACGATGTATCCTCCGTAGCGGCGGGTGTTGCGGTGGGTGAGCTCGACCATGGCGGCGATCAGGTTCTGGTGCGTCTTCGAAGAGATGGCACGGGCGCCTTTCCAGAACTCCATGAAGATGGTGGTGGTGACGAAGGCGCAGAGGCCGAACGACATGAGCGCGTAGAAGTGGAGTGCTCCAAGTGCAGCGGCCACGGCCATGACGGCGACGCCGACGATAGTGGGCCAGCGGAACGCCCGTTTGAGCGATTCCCAGGACGACCGGCGCCAGGCGATGAGCGGACCAACGCCTGTCAGCAAGAGGAGGAACAAGCCGATGGGCACGTTAACCCGGTTATAGAAGGGGGCGTCGACGCTGATCTTTTCGCCGGTGACGGCTTCGGAGATGACGGGGAAGATGGTGCCCCAGAGGACGGCGAAGCAGGAGGCAAGCAGGATGAGGTTGTTGAAGAGGAAGCTGGATTCGCGGGAGAGCACGCTTTCCAGATGGGCGTCGCTCTTGAGGTAATCCAGGCGGTCAAGAATCAGATAGACGGTGGCGGCGATGCCGACAGCGAGGAACGCCACGAAGTACTTACCGATGGGGGATTGGGCGAAGGCGTGAACTGATCCGACGATGCCGCTGCGGGTGAGGAATGTGCCGAAGATGCAGAGGAAGAAGGTGGAGGCGATGAGCACCATGTTCCAGACCTTCATCATCCCTTTCTTTTCCTGCATCATCACGGAGTGGAGGAAGGCGGTGGCGGTGATCCAGGGGAGGAGGGATGCATTTTCCACCGGATCCCAGCCCCAGTAGCCGCCCCAACCGAGCACTGCGTAAGCCCAACCGGCGCCAAGTAGAATGCCGGTGGACTGGCACATCCAGGTGAACAGCGTCCAGCGGCGGGTGGTGTGGATCCAGGCGTCTCCGGGCTGGCGGGTGATCAATGAGGCCATGGCGAAGGCGAACGGCACCACGAAACCGACGTAGCCGAGGTAGAGCATCGGGGGATGGATGGCCATCGTCCAGTACTGCAGGAGCGGGTTGAGACCGTTGCCATCGGGCACTTCGGTGATGCCCTTGCCGACGGCGAGTACTTCGAAGGGATTTTCGGGGAAGGCGATGAGCACGAGGAAGAAGCACTGCACCGCCATGAGGATGGCGGTGGTGTAAGGCATCATGTCGCGGAACTTGCGGCGGTTGGCCCAAACGACAACAGCACTATATGTGGAGAGAATCCATGCCCAGAGCAGGAGGGAACCTTCCATGCCGCCCCACCACGCCGCAATTTTGTACAGTACCGGCATGGCGCGATTGCTGTGCCGGGCCACATAGGCCAAGCGGAAATCGCCGGCGAGCAACCCGTATAGCAGAAGGCCGGAGGCGGTGGTCAGCAACAACCAGATGGTGTACACGGCGCGTTCGCCGCTGAGTACAAGCAACGGCTTGTTGCGCAGTTTCCCTACGACGCTTGCCAGGACGGCATAGCCGGACAAACAAAGAGCGAGGAGGATCGCAAGTGCCCCTAGATTCTCCATGAGGTCTCCTTAGAAAGCATTGAATGGACTGCTGCCTTACGAGGCGCGCTTGTCCTGATAGACGGGAGCATTCTGCGGCTGGCCGGGCTTGGCTTCGTACTTGGAAGCACATTTGGCCTGGATGCGAGTGGCATGGAACACGCCGTCGATGCCGAGCTTGCCGTCGGCAACAGCCTGGGCGCGGTCACGGAAGGTGTCGGGCAGTGGGTCGGAGCCGATGTAAACGACTTTGAGCGTCTTTGCTTCCTGCGTGAGAACGAATTCCACTTCCTTGCCTTTGCGCACGATGGAACCGGGCTGGACGTCGCCGGCCACGCGCAAACGCTTGGTCTTTGCCTCGCCATGCAAGGCCTCCAGTTCGCCAACCGTCTTGTAGTAGGTTTTCGTTTCGTTGACACCGCCGACGGCGAGCCACATGAGCGTACCCACGATGACGGTCATCAGCACCCCGAACTTCATGTAAGTGTTCATGTCCAAGTACCTGACAACAGTATAGCTTGGGTGGGATAACGGGTTTCAGCGGGCTTTGCAAAAAGTTGTCACCGGGGCGTCCGGTTTTGGGATGGCGTTTCGCGGTTGCGGACGAAGGAGAGCGGGCACAACCGCGCATCTTGTTCATAGTACAGGGTGTTGAGATGGTTCAGCGATTGCCCTTAGTAGGGGTGATGAAGGTGTTGGTTGCTGACGATCAACCCGATGTCCTGATGGCCCTGCGGCTGTTGCTGAAGGGGGAAGGCATCCAATCCGAGGCGGTATCGAGTCCGGCTGAGGTCTTACGGGCTGCGGCGCACCATCCGTATGACCTGATCCTGATGGATCTGAATTACACGCGCGATACGACATCCGGGGCGGAGGGGCTGGATCTGTTGTCGCACTTGAAGGAGTTACCGGCGGCGCCGCCGGCGATTGTGATGACAGCGTGGTCGAGTATCGAGTTGGCAGTAGAAGCGATGCGGCGAGGGGCGGTGGATTTCGTGACAAAGCCGTGGGATAACGCAGGGCTGGTGTCGACATTGCGGAAGAACTACCGGCGCGTGCCGGCGGGCGGCATGCGGGACGATCTGACGATTGCGAGACAGGTTCAAAACCAGTTGTTTCCACGGTCGCTGCCGGTGTTGCGGACTTTGTCCTACCAGGGGCTTTGCGTCGAGGCGGGCGCGGTGGGTGGCGATTACTATGATTTCATCGCGCTGGGGGCGGGGCGTTTGGGATTGGTGCTGGCGGATGTGTGTGGAAAGGGAATGGCGGCGGCACTGCTAATGGCGAATCTACAGGCGACGCTTCGCTCTCTGTGCCAGGCTGCGCCGTCGGATTGGACGGGGTTGCTGGCGCAGGTGAATGCGTTGTTTTTCGAGAGCACAGCGCCGGAGCATTTCGCGACGGCGTTTATCGGGGATTATGACGATGATACGCGCCTGTTGCGGTTTGCCAACTGCGGGCATAATCCGCCTTTCGTGCTGCGCGCTTCGGGTGAGTTGGCGCGACTGGAGCCGACGGCGACAGTGCTGGGGGCGTTCCGGCACATCCGGCCGCAGTGCGCGGAGGTGCGGCTCTACCCAGGGGATTGGCTGGTTCTGTTTAGCGATGGGGTGGTGGAGGCGCAGAACGAGAAGGGCGACCTGTACGGGGATGAGAGATTGGCGGAGGTTGTGCGATCGGCGGCCGGAGGCTCCGTGCCGGAGATGGTGGGGGCCGTGCAGGATTCGTTGCAACGGTATGCGCGAGTGGCGGGGCGGGACGATTGGACGGTTGTTGTGGCGCGAGCGGTGTGAATCGTAGGGCAACGCGTTACAATGGACAGCGCAAAACAAGCTAAGGAGCGCGCGATGAAATCCACATCCAATCGAAGAAAGTTTCTGCAGGCATCGGCGGCCATCGCCACGGCGCAATTCCCCATCTTGGGGGCCAACGACCGGATTCAGGTAGGCATCGTCGGATTGGGCGGGCGAGGCAACGACCATATGAAGTTCTATGGGTCGCTGGATACGGACTGCCGCATCGCGGCGGTGGTGGATGTGAATCAGGCGGCGCGGGAGCGGGCCGTGGCGCGGATTCAGAAGGAAAAGGGCCACGCTCCGAAAGATTACGCCGATATGCGGGCGATGTATGAATCGAAGGACGTGGATGCGGTGTCGATCGCGACGCCAAATCACTGGCATGCGCTGGCCACGATTTGGGCGTGCCAGGCGGGCAAGGATGTGTATGTGGAAAAGCCCGCCAGCCACAATATTTTCGAGGGACACCAGATGGTGGCGGCGGCGCGCAAGTACAACCGGATGGTGCAGGTGGGATCGCAGAGCCGGTCGATCGGGCACAAGCAGCGGGCGATCAAACTGATGCAGGAAGGCGCGATCGGGCAGGTGTATCATGCGCGGGGGATTTGCTACCGGCGGCGTTTTTCGATTGGACATTCGCCGGATGAACCGGTGCCGCCCGGGCTCGATTGGGAGAAATTTCTGGGGCCGGCGCAGATGAAGCCCTACAGCAAAAACAAATTCGCCTACAATTGGCACTGGTTTTGGGATACGGGCAACGGCGATATCGGAAATCAGGGCGTGCATGAGATGGATGTCGCGCTGTGGGGATTGGGACGTGGGGGATGGCCGGAAACGGTGCAATCGAGCGGCGGGAAGTATTTGTGGAAGGACGATCAGGAGACGCCGAATTCGCAGCAGACTTCGTTCGCATTCGCGGGGGCGCAGATGAGCTTCGACGCCCGGAATCTGCCGACACCGCCGGAGGGCCTGGTGCCGTTGCGCGGACCGAACTATGTGGGCAATATTTTCTTCGGCGATTTGGGATTTCTGGTGGTGGATCACGGCGGGCTGCAGATTTACAAGAGCACGGCGGGGAATATCAGCGGCGAGGCGGCTCGTGGTTCCGGCGCGGGGTCGCGCGAGAAATACGAAAAGACCCTGGATGAAAAAGGCACCGGGGAAGATACGGCTCCGCACATGAAGAACTTTTTCGACGCCATTCGGGCACGCAATTACAAGCTGCTGAACGCGGAGATCGAGATCGGGGCGCGGTCGGCGGCGTTCTGCCATCTGGCGAATATTGCGCTGCGGGTGGGACGCACGCTGCGCATGGATCAATCGGCGGGGCGCTTCCTGGGAGA
>CALFYN010000294.1 GCA_937952345.1 uncultured Acidobacteriota bacterium | reverse complement strand
AGCCAATCCACTGAATCGATGGTCTAGTCGTCGCCCTGCTCGGCACGCCGCTTCTTCACGGAGGAACGCTGCGATTTCTCAGCGAGCCGGCGGACCTTGGAGCCGAGTGTGGGCCGTGTGGGCCTGCGCCGCTTCGGTACGATTTGAGCCCGGGCGATCAGGTCGTCGATCCGCGCCCGCGCTTCTGCTCGATTGGCTTCCTGTGTCCGGTGCTCGCGAGCAGTGATGATCAGCACGCCGTCTTGCGTGACGCGATTGCCGGCTAACTGACGCAGGCGCTCTTGCACGGCCTGGGGAAGCAAAGCAGATTTGGCGATATCAAAGCGCAATTCCACCGCGGTGGCGACTTTGTTGACGTTCTGCCCGCCAGGACCGGATGCGCGGACAAAGCTGATCGTGAGCTCGGAATCTGGAATGAATATCGGCAAGGTTACTTCACTTGCCGAATCGCGAGAGAACGAAGTCCAACGCCGACGTCTGAGCCGCGGGCTTCGCCGGGTAGTTCAGGTGGACCTCCACTCCCACCTGCTTCAGCCGCCATGCCATGTTCTGGCCGAGTATCGCCGAGTGCGTCGGATCCTTCTGTACGATGCCGTTCTCCACCGGCTCCTTCTGACCCGGATAGTCCAGATAGATGGCCGGATCGCCCTTGCTGGCGTGCTCGTAGGGCGAATACTCGCGGATCCAGTGCAATATTTGGCTGCGGTTTTCAATGGCGAGTTGGAACTCCTCGGGGCGCGCTCTCCCTTCGGCACGGAAGCCGAAGGCATGCCCGGCGTAGGCCATGTTCGGAATCCACCCGCGCACCTGTTGCGGATCGAGCGACACCTGCGCTCCTGTCACCGCAATGAAGGTCGGCTTGGTCGACTCGCGCGCAATGTGATCCGAACTGGTCGGATCCGCAAGGTCGTCGTGCAGCGCCAGCCACAGGGATGTGCACGCTCCGGCCGAGCCACCCATGTACGCCACGCGGTTCTTGTCAAAGTTCAACTCGGAGGCCTTCGCCCGCAAAGTCTGAATGGCCCGCGCCGCATCATGCAGTGGCGCCTTCACAGGTGGTTGAATCCCGGCTTCCATCGCCTCCTGGATGAACCGGTACTCCACCGAGGCAACCGAAATCCCCGCGGCCAGAAGCTTCTCCAGACTCGAAACGTTCGATTTTGTCCCGTTCATCCAGCCCCCACCGTGGATAAACACTACCAGCGGTGTCGGCCTGTCCGACGCGGCTTTGTAGAAGTCGATCTTCTGTTTGGGATGGGTGCCGTAGGGCATGTCCTGAATTGTCGGCACCGGTTTCGGTGCGGAAGTCTGGCCGAAAGCGCTGAGAGCGGCGAGAAGGATCGTGGCGCGAAGCATAGCATCTATTCTGCCTGATCCAGAGTCACCGCAGAACATCCGCGGTGAATGCAAACAGAGCCCTGGTCGCCGGATCGCCTTCCACTCCCAGATCGCGATCCAATTTCACGTGGTCTGTATTCTCCGCCCCAAACAGCGTCGCGCGAATGCCTGCCTGGTCAAGAGCCGCCCACAGCCGGTAGGCCTGCGCCGCCGTGTCCGTATGATCCGCCACATACAGAATCAAAAATGGCGCGATGCCGCGGTTCGCCGCCACATGACTCACCGCCGAAAGTTCCCTCTGCTGCGCCAGATTCCCGAATTTCTCCGGGTGCCCCATCTTCGGCGGCGGTTGCTTCAGGCTCTTCCGCCGCGCGGTCGCGGTGGCCACCTGCAGCGGCACATCATACGTATCGCCATCCACGGGAACACAGCCCCGGATGCTCCCCCGAGGCACGCCCTCGGCTTCGATGTAGCGGCTGTCCGTACAAAGCAGCGCCGCCAGTTGCGCACCCGCGGAGTGTCCCATCAGAAAAATCCGCCGCCGGTCGCCTCCGTAGCGTCCGATATTCTGGTACACCCAACCGGTCGCCTTGGCCACGTCCCGGACGATATTCTCCATCGTTACATGTGGAATGAACCGGTAATTGACGGGAACGAAAACAAATCCCTTCTCTGTGAACGCCACCGGCTTGCGGTCCACCTCGTTCTTACTGCCGCGCATCCATCCGCCCCCGTGCACCCACAAAACCACCGGCAGGTTTTTCCCGGTTTCCGGTGCATATACGTCCAGCAACTGGCGCTCATTCTTCGGTTGTGTATACGCTACATCACGATCCATGCGCATACCAGGCGGTTGCCCCGCCACCGGCAAGCTGAGCAAACCCAGAAACAGTTGGAGTACGTACATCGTTTGGCCGTCCTTCTCTGCTGATCATGGCATACGCACCGGCAACTTGCGAAATAACCCCAACATGAGAGCTTTGTTCTTACGCACCGATCTTGAAGTCGCCATCAACACCGTCACCGCCGAGGCCCTCAAACCGTGCATCATCGCGGTGCCGCGAATTCATACGCCACGGCACTGCTCGGTGTCGGGCTGCTCACTCCCGACGGCACGCTACGCACCGACGTTGCCAACCCAACCGGCAACTTCATGAGCATCACCGGCGCTTCCACGGGACGCGATATCCGCTTCGGCCTCCGTATCGCCTTCTAGCACGGGGCCAACTCCGCAAACACACAAAGGGCGAGCCGCACACAATGGCTCGCCCTTTTTTATTGTTGCCATCGGCGTGCAAATGTGCCACAATTCCCGCCCAGGGGTCAATTTCCATGCTACGTTGCACGTTAATCCTGCTATTTCTGACAAATACATCCGTATTTGCACAGGGTCTCACCGGGTCCATCTCCGGCAGCATCACCGATCAAACCGGCGCCGGCATTCCAGACGCCGAAGTCACATTGGTCAACACTGCCACCAGCCAGTCCCGGCAGACGAAATCCGAATCGAACGGCGATTTCCTATTCACCCAGCTCCTGCCGGGCAACTTCAAAGTCACCATTGTCGCCAGAGGTTTCAAACGCTACGAGCAGACGGATATCATCCTCACCGCAACCGAACGGGTTGCCCTGCGCACCATCAACCTCCAGGTCGGAGAAATCACACAAACCATCGAAGTACAGGCGGAAGCCGCTCGCATCCAGACGCAATCCGCCGAACGGGCCGGACTCATCTCCACGGACCAGACCCAAAACGTGCCCCTCAAAGGCCGCGACTACCTAGGACTCGTCAAACTCCTCCCCGGGGTTGTCGACACGCAGAACCGCAATGCTCCCGGCTGGAACAATTTCTCGAGCATTTCCATCAACGGCAACCGCACCGGCACCGTCAACCTCACACTCGACGGCATCTCCTCACTCGATACCGGCTCCATGACCGGCCCTTACCTTGCCCCCTCCATCGACGCCGTAGCCGAAATCAAAGTCCTCCTCACCAACTACCAGGCCGAGTATGGCCGTTCCTCCGGCGGCACCATCAACACCGTCATCAAGAGCGGCACCAACCAGTTCCGCGGCGGCTTCTATTACTTCAACCGCAACGAAGCCTTCAACGCCAACGAGTTCTTCCGCAATCGCGACCGCCTTGCAAAGCCGCAATACCGCTTCAACTACCCCGGCTACTTCATCGGCGGACCTGTCACCATCGGCAACTTCAACAAGAACCGCGACAAGCTCTTCTTCTTCTGGTCCCAGGAATTCCTCCCGCGCAAATACCCCACCAACCTCGTGCGCCGCACCTTCCCCACTGCCGCCGAACGGCAAGGCAATTTCGCGCAGACTTTCGACCAAGGCGGCACCCTCATCCCCATCTGGGATCCGCTCAACAACCGCGTCCCGTTCGCCGGCAACGTCGTCCCGGCCAGCCGCATCGACCGCAATGGCCAGGCGCTCCTCAGCCTGCTGCCGCAACCCAATGCCGTTGACCCGGCCCGTTCCTACAACGCGCTCATTCAGTCCACCGTCGATCAGCCGCGGCGCGACTCCATCCTCCGCATCGACTGGAACATCGGCCCGAAAACCCAGTTCTATTGGCGCGGCATCAACGACTACGAAGCCTATCAAGGGCAATTCGACTTCGTCCTCGCCAGTTCCAGTTGGCCGCAATTGCCGATCAAGTACTCCATCCGTTCGGCGGGCTCTTTGGCCACACTCATCCACACGTTCACTCCGACCCTCATCAACGAATTCACCTTCGGCATCAATCGCGCCAAGCAACTGGTGGAACCCCTCAATCAGGAAGGCCTCGACAGGAATACGCGCTCGAAAGCCGGCCTCAGCGGGCTACCCCAGTTCTATCCCGGCTCGAACCCCGACAACCTCGTGCCCAATGCCAACTTCGGCGGCGTCCCCAATGCCGGCGTGCTCAGCATTGAGGGCCGCTACCCCTTCTTCGGCACGAATAACATCTGGAACTGGTCCGACAACATCTCCTGGATTCGGGGATCGCACAACACCAAGTTCGGCGTCTACATCGAGCGCACCACGCGCAACGCCGCCCGCAGTTCGGCCTTCAACGGCACATTCAATTTCAATCGCGACGTCAACAACCCGCTCGAATCGAATTACGCCTATTCCAACGCGCTGCTCGGCGTCGTGCAAAGCTACACCGAAGCCACCAACCATCCCCACGGCCATTCGCGTTACCTCAATGTCGAATGGTTCGCCCAGGACACATGGAAGGTAACGCGGCGCTTCACCATCGACGCCGGGCTCCGCTTCTACTACATCCAGCCCAGTTGGAGCGCCGAGGATAATCTCTCGTCCTTCGACCCCAACCTCTACGACCGCACCAAACAGCCGCCGCTCATCCAGCCCTTCCGCAACGCCGCCAACCAGCGCGTCGGCCGCGATCCGGTGACCGGACAGCAAGTCCCCGCCGCCACCATCGGCCAGTTCGCCGCAAGCCCGCTCGCCCCCTTCCAGGGCATGAACATCGTGTTCGAAAAGCTCGCCAAAACCCCGCCGATTCAACTCGCCCCGCGC
>CALFYN010000293.1 GCA_937952345.1 uncultured Acidobacteriota bacterium | reverse complement strand
ACGGCGGCAACCTATGGATGAGCGGAAATAAGGGGATCTTTCGTGTGGCGCGGAGGAATTTGGATGACTTTGCCGACGGCCGCGCCCCCAGTGTGCTGAGCGTCGCCTATGATGTCAATGACGGTATGCCCGTTAACGAAACCAATGGGGTCTGGAAGCCGAGCGCATGGAAGGCGCGAGATGGCAAGCTCTGGTTTGCCATGATGAAGGGGGCCGTCGCTATCGATCCTACCGTGAAAGGCAATCTGCCGCCTCCCGTACGCATCGAACAAGTGCTCATTGACGGCCGACCGCAGGCCGAGGATCAACCGGTTCGGATTCTCCCCGGCGGGAAGAACCTTGAGATTCGCTACACGGCGCCGAGCTTCCGCCGGCCCGGACATGTGCGCTTCCAATACAAACTGTCGCACTTGGATGGGGATTGGGTGGACGTGGGGACCCGGCGCGCCGCCTATTTTCCCGATCTTTCTCCGGGCGCGTACCGGTTCACGGTCATCGCCGACAATGGGGAAGGCGTCTGGAACACTACCGGCGCATCGGTGGATATCACCGTCGTGGCCCCGTATTGGCGCACGTGGTGGTTCTTCTCGCTCGCCGCCATGATGCTGGCGGCGGCAGCCCATAGGATTTACCACCTGCGCATTGATAGCTTGCGCCGGGCCAAGACCGCTCAAGAGGAATTCTCGCGAAAACTGCTCGCCTCTCAGGAAGCGGAGCGCCAGCGTATCGCCTCGGAGTTGCATGACAGTCTGGGCCAGAGCCTTCTCATCATCAAGAACCGCGCCGATCTTGCGCTCACCTCCGTTGGCGAAGACGACGCGGCCAGAGAGCAATTGAACGAGATTTCGGCCGCCGCCTCCAGTGCAGTGGACGAGGTGCGGGAAGTTGCCTATAACCTCAGGCCTTATCAATTGGATCGATTCGGCCTCACCAAGACCCTGAACGCCATCTGCCAGCAGGCGTCCAGCAGTTGCGGCATTGCGTTCGACGTGAAATTGGATCCCATCGACGGATTGTTCCCGGAGGAGGCCGAGGCCAATCTCTATCGGATCGTGCAGGAGGCTATCAGCAACATCATCCGCCACTCGAAAGCCACGCGGGCGGAGTTGACGATTCGCCGCGAGGGCAGGGAGCTTTCGCTGCGAATCGCGGATAATGGGCAAGGTTTCCAGAGTACGGCGGCAAGTGGAGCTGTGCCTTCCGCGGGAGGTTTCGGATTGATTGGTTTGGCGGAGCGTGTGCGGATGCTGAACGGAACCTACAGAATTGAGACCGCACCGGGGAAAGGGGTCACCATCCACATCCGCCTAAGCGTTCCCGGAGCCGCGCATGAGTAGCGAAATCCGCGTTGTGATTGTCGACGACCACCCCATTTTCCGCCAAGGGCTGCGTCAGGTGATTGAGAAAGATCCGCGACTCAAAGTAGTCGCCGAAGCGAGCAACGGCGTGGAAGCCCTGGATCAAATCTCGCACACGCAGCCGGATGTCGCGCTTCTGGACGTGGACATGCCGGAGAAGGACGGCTTTGCTGTCGCAACCGAACTGCACCGCCAGAACGCTCCCGTCCGAATCGTATTCCTCACGATGTATAAGGACGCGCTGCATTTTCATGAGGCCCTCAATCTTGGCGCCAGCGGCTACATCCTCAAGGACAGCGCCGCCACGGACGTCGTGGCTTGCCTGAAGGCGGTGTCGGCCGGACAGAACTATGTGAGTCCGGTGCTTTCCACTCACCTCCTGGATTTGGGGCGGCGAGCCACCAGGTCAGGCAGGGAGAGGACGGGGTTGGACGAACTCACGCCAAGCGAGATGCGCGTGCTGGCCCAGTTGGCGGAGTACAAGACGAGCCGCGAGATAGCCGTGGAATTGGGAGTGAGCGTGCGCACCGTGGAGAATCACAGGGCCAACATCTGCACGAAGCTGGGCCTGCACGGTACACACGCTCTGGTGAAATTCGCCTTACAGCACAAGGCCCAACTTCCGTAGCTGGGCCTCGTGCGGGAGGAGGATCAGGGGCAGGCTGGGCCCGTTCCAGCCACGGTCGAAGCGGTGATAGCGTTTCTCACCAGGCCGATGATATCGCCGCTGCCTCCGCCCGCGTATTGCCCCGGCAAGTCGGAGTTCACCACCACAACGACGGGAACGTTGCACTTCAGGATTCCGGCGTAGGTCCAGACAACCTCCTTGCCCGTGCCATTGCTCAGGCTTCCGTTCTTACATACACCCGGCTGTGGGCAGTCACCCCTCACCGCGTCGTCCCAGCCGAGGTTGTTGTCAATCATCACTCGCCGCAATTGGCTGGTGAGCAGGGTATTGCCCCATGCAACATCGCTTATGACACGGAAGATCTGGCCGGCGCTCAATACCCATCCTCCAGCGCCGCAGCGTAGCGACCAGTCGCCCCAATCCGTGCCCGCAGTGGTGCTGACAGGACTCGGGTAGCTGAGAATCTTATTGGTGCCCGAGGGAGGAAGGCACAGGCTGGGTGGCACGCCGACGGGTTGGAAGACTTCCTTGTTCATATAGGTGAGGTACAAGTCGGAGGATGCTTGCGCCCGCAGGTCTCCGTCGGGAGGGAGATTGCGGGGTGCCAGACCCAACAACGCCGGCATCAGTTCCCGCAACAGCGCCGTGTTACAGTTGCCATATTGCGGTAGGCCAATGTTCGCAGTGTTCGGAACCCCGTTGGCCACGATTTGCTTCAGGCCCGCATAGTTGATACCTGAAGTGGAACCATTGTTTGTCATGCAGTTTGACGCCGTCTGAGCGAAACCGGATGTGTGCGTCAGCAAGTGCCGGAACGTAAGCTGGTTGATGTTCGGGCCCTGTATCCAATCTCTGTAAATGTACGGTGAGATCCGTGCATTAGGGTTAATTTTATTTTTCGCCAACAATTGCATGATGGCGACCGCCGTCAGGGATTTGGAAACGCTCGCTATGTTCGTGACAAGATCAGGTGCCATAGACAGTGTAGGTGGATCCGCGACGGTGCGGGCCGATCCCCCATATCTCGGCCGCATCGCGCCCACCATCACGGAATAGCCGACCACATTGCTGCCGAGGGTGCTTGCGATGTTGTCCGCGAGATTTTTCTGTGAAATGCATCCATTGGAGTCGCATGAAGTGACGTCGTCTGGGGAATTTTCCAGCAAGGCGGCGGCAAAGCAGGCGGTGCCTCCGTTGCAGGAACCCGCATACTTGTCTATCGCGATTACTCGCAGGCCATCGTTCTGAGCTTTGTCCAGAATCTGGTAATTGTCCAATCCAACCCACCACCCGCTCCAAGGGCAACTGGGGGAGCAGTACTCCAACACGGCGTTGAATCTGTCCGCGGCGCCAGCGTTCGTGACGTTCAGAACACGGTAACCCTCACCCACTTTATTGCTGATGGTGGTCACGGTCTCGTTGTAGAAATACCACCAGCCTTTTTGGTCCGCACCGGTGTTGGAAATCATGATCATGCTGTAGCGAGTCTGGCCGTTCGTAA
>CALFYN010000292.1 GCA_937952345.1 uncultured Acidobacteriota bacterium | reverse complement strand
GCGGCATCTATCGCCGCGGCGCATCCGCCACCGCCACCATCAACCGCAAGGATTTCGGCCTCACCTACAACGCGCTGCTCGAAACCGGCGGAGCCGTCGTCGGCGACGAAGTCAAAATCCTGCTCGAAGCCGAACTCGTCAGGAAGTAGGCTTCACCACCATCCCGTCCGTCAAAGGAAGGTCTGTGGGCAGAACCAACCGTTCTCCGTCCCGCAGGCCTTCTTTCACTTCCAGCCGTGTCACGCTCGCCGCTCCCAGCACCACTTTCCGCCAGCGCACTTTGTCCCCTTCCAGAACAAACACCCCGGATTCATTGTTCTCGCGCCGCAGCACTTCTTTCGGAATCGTCAGCGCATTCTCCACCACGTTCGTCCGAATCTCCGCATTCACGTTCGTCTGTGGCAGCAACAGCCGCTCCGCATTCTCGATCACGCACTGCACCTCGCCCACCTGCCGCGATCCCAAAGCCACAATCTGCGTAGGCAGCCGTTCCACCGTCCCCGTCCACTGCTTCCCGGTCAGTGCGTCCCACGTAATCGTCACCGCTTGACCCGTACGAACGTTCCCCAACTCCGGCTCATCCACAAACACTTTGACCCGGACTTGTTCCAGCCGGCCGATCTCCCCGATCGCGTCCCCCATCCGCACAAACGCACCCTTCCGCGCGTCCAACTGATACACCGTCCCGCCCAGCCCCCCGCGAATCACGCTCAACTCGATCCGCCGCCGAGCTCCATCCGAGGCCACTTCCGCCTCGCGTAGCCGCGCCTCGGCCGCCTCGCGATCCGGCCGCGACACCAGCGTCTCCGTCTTGCGCTCCAATGCCCGCAGTTCCGTTTCGAGTTGCGCCGCGCGGTCCTTCGCCTCCTGTAATTCAAACCGCGTCGCCGCTTTCTTCTCCACCAGCCGTTCGAGCGAAGCAATCTGTCGCTGCACCTGCTCCTGTTCCACCCGCGCCCGCGCTACGGCGGCCGCGATCTCCGCCGCCTGCGTCGAGGAACCCACCTGCGCCAACTTGTCCAACTCCGCCTTCACCTGAGCAATGCGTGCTTCCGCCGCAGCCAGCTCCCGCCGGGCGTCCGAAGCATCCAACTCCGCCAGCACCGCGCCCGCAGCCACCTGCTGCCCCTTCTCCACCGCCATCCGCACAATCATCCCATCGCGCGGAGCACGCACCACGGTCCACTCCAGCGGCTCCACCTTCCCATTCGTCGCCACCATGCTCACTAGCCGTTCCCGCATCGGCGAAACCACCGACACCTCCGGCGGAGCATTCCGCGCAGTGTACACATACCATGCGCCCGCGCCCGCCAGCACCACCACCACCAAGCCCACTACCTTCTTCATCGGGAACCGCTCGCGCAGTAGTCAAACAGAATCTGCCATTCCGCACGCTGAACACGCAGCGCCAAGTCTTCATCCGCCGATCCCGGCCGCCGCCGCGCCTTCTCGACGAAGTCAATAAACGCAAACGGATCCCATGACGACCCCACCTTGTACCCAAGCTCCCGAGCCGCTTCGGCAATCAAAGGAAACGTCGCATGCGAGCTCACCTTGTGAAACCAATACCCTGCATTCCCCGGATCCGGCTCCTGCCGGTGCATGATGCCATGCCAGAAGCTCCCGTCCCGAGTGTGGATCGCCTGCGACAGCGTATGTGATTCATCCAAACACGAAAAATATAGCCACAATCCGCTCAACGCCGCCTCCGGAGCCCGTGCCCCTGGAAACAATTCCGCCGCCGAACTCGCCTCCAACAACCGCCGAGCCTCCACCGACGAACACGTCCCCATTGCCAGCGGCATCAGCCGCTCCCCATTGCCGTCCAAAGCCAGAATCTGCGATACCCTGGGGTTGTACTGGGAAGGATCGAAGGCCATGAAATTTCTATTGTGCCAGATCAGCCTCACGGCATTGCTTTTCGCGCAATCCCCGCACGAAGCCAAGACAAAGGCACTCTGCGATGCGATGCAGAGGGAATACACCTACCTTGCTGACGAACCCGCAGAAACCTATCTCCAATCCATCGTCAGCCGCATGGGCCAAGCCACCATCCGCATCGTCGATGAACAGGAACCCTGGGCCGACTACACTCCCTGCCGTCAGGTTCTCATCACCAAAGGCTTCCTGCACAAAGCTGCCTCGGAACGCGAACTCGCTGAAACCATCGCCCACATGCTGGCGCACAGTGATCAGCAACTCCTCGCGCGGCAGGGTTGGTTCATCCGCCTCCACCATCCCCGGGCGTTGAACCCGAAGACGCTCACCGGGAGAACCCAGCTACTGGAAGCGGAAGCCAATCAGCGCGCCGCCGAACTCCTCGCCACCTTCACCCCCGACCCCAACAGCACCGGCCTCAAAGCCTTCCAGCAAAACGACCCACTACCAGTCAGGAAGAAACCTACCCTCTACCGCTGAACCACAACCGCCGCGCCGTCTCCCCCAGAATCTGCGCCCTGGCCGCATCCGTCAACGGCAGATCCTTCTGAAAAATCCGCAGATGCTCCCCATACGTCACCTTGGGCGTCCACAACTCGCAAGGAAAATCACTCCCCCAAACAC
>CALFYN010000291.1 GCA_937952345.1 uncultured Acidobacteriota bacterium | reverse complement strand
CGGCCATTTCTATCTCACAGCATGGGAAAATAAGGGACTTTACCGGAAAGGCGATGCCGAATATATCGCCGGCAACCGCTATATCGGCAGCGTGCCGAAAATCGACCTGGAAGACGAGCCCGGCTACGGGGCCATCCGCGCACTCAACCCCAAAACCGGCGAGCGCGTTTGGGAGCATAAACTGCACACCAAACCCTGGTCCGGAGTCCTCTCCACTGCAGGGAAACTCGTCTTCGCCGCCAGCGGCGGATGGATCACTCGCGATCGTCAGGAAATGGAAGCGTGGTTTTACGCCCTCGATGCCGAATCCGGCAAAGAGCTATGGCGCATCAATCTGGGCGGGGATATGTCTTCCAGCGCCATCACCTATTCAGCGAATGGCAAGCAGATGGTGACCATGGCAGCCGGTAGCGCCATCTTCACCTTCGCGCTTCCCTAGCTCCTGACAATCAAGAGGGTGCCATGGATGACGATCGGACAAGGATCGCGAAGAAAATAGGAGACGAGCCCCGCGCGGCCGCGGCTCCGGCACGGCTATTGCCGGCAACGATTGGAACGTACCGCATTCTCGACCTGCTCGGCGAAGGCGGCATGGGCGCCGTTTACAGAGCGCAGCAGCAACAGCCCAAGCGCATAGTCGCGCTCAAGGTGATTCGTGCCGGATTTGCCAGTGCGGAACTGCTGCGGCGCTTCGAGCTCGAATCGCAGGTATTGGGGCGCCTCCATCATCCGGGCATCGCCCAGGTGTTTGAAGCCGGTACGGCGGACTCGGGCTTCGGGCCTCAGCCCTACTTCGCAATGGAGCTCATTCAGGGCCAACCCGTGCATCGTTTCGTACACGACAAGGGGCTGGCTGTGCGGGACCGGCTCGAGCTGATGGTGAAGATCTGCGATGCCGTACATCACGCCCATCAGAAGGGGGTCATTCATCGCGACCTCAAGCCGGGCAACATACTGGTGGAAGCTTCGGGGCAGCCGAAAGTGCTCGACTTTGGGCTGGCTCGCGTCACCGATTCCGACGCTCAGGCGACCCGGCAAACGGATATGGGCCAGTTGATGGGGACGCTGGCGTACATGAGTCCGGAGCAGGTGTTGGCCGATCCGAACGAACTGGACACGCGCACCGATGTCTACTCGCTGGGCGTCATCCTGTATGAGTTGTTGAGTGGGCAGTTGCCGTATAACGTGAACCGCCGGCTGCTGCACGAAGCCGTGCAGGTGATTCGGGAGGAAGAGCCGAAGTCTCTGGGTACGCTCAACCGGCTCTACAAGGGCGATGTGGAGATCATCGTCTCCAAGGCTCTGGAGAAGGACAAGACGCGGCGATATGCATCGGCGAACGCGCTGGCTGCCGATTTGCAAAGGCATTTGGCGGATGAGCCGATCGTGGCCCGGCCGGCCACGCGGGCCTATCAGTTGCGGAAATTCGCACGAAGGAACAAGACCTTGGTGGCCGCGGTTGCGGCTGTGTTCCTGGTTCTGGTGGCGGGGGCGGTGGCGAGCACCTGGCAGGCGATTCGCGCGACGGCAGCCGAATCTGCCGCGGTTGCGGAGAGGGACCGGGCGATTCGCGCCCAGCAGTTGGCGCGGCAGGAGCGGGACCGGGCGGTGGCAGCGGAGGCTCGCGCGAATGCGGAGAGGTCGAGGGCGACCGCGGAGAAGGACCGCGCCGTGCTGGCGCAGTTGCGGGCGGATCAGGAAGCGGCGATTTCGCGCAGTGTGAACCAGTTCCTGCGCGAGGATCTGCTGAAGCAGGCGAGTTCCGGAGCGCAGGC
>CALFYN010000290.1 GCA_937952345.1 uncultured Acidobacteriota bacterium | reverse complement strand
ATCTCATCGGGCAACCCCGCGAGATCTTGAGCGGACGAGAAAAAAATGCCGGCTCTTCACCGTAAGGCATCATCTTCCACGCTATGTCATCATGGAGACATGCGGACGACAATTCATGTCGATGATGAAGCCTATCAGATTGCTATGCGTCATGCCAAAATGCGCAAAGTCGGTCTCGGCCGTGCCGTCTCCGAGCTCATCCTCCGCGGAGCTCAGGCGGAGATGCCCGTCAAGCGGAAGGCAGGGCTACTGGTGTTCGATCCCCCGAAAAACTTCGCCAAAATCACCCCCGAGCAGGTGAAGCGCCTGGCTGAGGAATGGTAAGGTGGCCGTGCTGCTCGATGTCAACGTCCTGGTGGCGCTCCTCTGGCCAGCACACACGATGAATCCCATCGCCACCGAGTGGTTTGAAACCCTCGCCGCGGAAAAGAAGGCTTGGGCATCCTGCGCCCTCACGCAAGCCGGAGCCGTGCGAGTTCTCTCCAATCCTGCGTTGAGTCAAGGGACGATTTCGGCGAAGCGAGCCACCGCCATCCTCGATGAGAATCTCCGTCAGCCCGGACACCAGCAGTGGCCCATGGATGTGGACTGGCCCGAAGCCCTCCGTCTGTCACAGGTCGAAATCGAAAGCCATCAGCAAGTCACCGACATCTACCTGATTGGTTTGGCGGTGAAGCATAAGGGCTCGCTCGCAACCTTCGACAAAGCACTGGCCAGACTTCATCCCAGCGTCATTCTCCTCAGCCCGCCCGCATCCCGCAAGTCGAACTAACCCATTCACCCCCGCACAATAATCCTCTCCAGTTTCCCCTCATCAAACTCCACCCCCAACCCCGGACGGTCATTCACCACCGCATACCCCGGCGTATACTCCAGCGGCTCCTTCAGCAATTCATTCCCCATCGGCCCCAGATTCTTATTCCCGCCCTCCATAATCACGCAATTCGGAGTCGCCACAGCCAGATGCACCGACGCGCTCATATACGGAGCCGTCCCCATGCTCACATGCGGCGACCACAGCACGCTATGGGCATCCGCCAGAATCGCAATCTTCCTGCACTCCGTCACTCCGCCCGCCCGGCATACATCGGGATTAATCATATCCACCGCTTTATTCATGAACAAATCCCGGAATTGAAAACGATTCGACAACGTTTCCCCCGCCACAATCGGCACGTCGAGCGCCGCCGCCAGATGCGGATAGCTGATCGTATCCTCCGGCATCAGCGCATCTTCCCACCACCCGATGGACCCCATGCGATCCAACTCCCGCCCCAGCACCACAGCCTCATGCAGCTTGAACGCCCCCAGCGAATCGAGCAGCAATTGCCCCTTCCCCTTGATCACATCCACTACCGCCTGCACACGCGCCATATCGCGAGTCCCCGCACCCTTCCCCAACCCCATCTTCACCGTCGTAAAACCCTGCTCCAGCGCCTTCGCCGTATTCTCCTTGAGCGCCGCAATCGAAGACCCGCCCAAGCCCAGATACGTCGGGATCCGGTCCCGATACTTCCCGCCCAACAACCGGTACAACGGTTGCCCCGTGTACTTGCCCAAAATATCCCACAGCGCCAGATCCACACCCGCGATCGCCTCGGTGTAAAACCCGCTCGAATATCCGCGCAGCCGCTGCGTCGAATACATGCGGTCCCACAGCGCTTCCACATCGCGCGCGTCTTCGCCCTGAATCACCGGCGCCAGCATATCCGTCACCGCCGTCTGATGCACCCGCGGAGCCGCCGGAGCATGGCATTCGCCCCACCCCGTAATCCCACCCACCCTACCCCACATCAGCACCGCCTGCGCAAATTGCTTTGACCGCGATGGAGAAGCATGATCCAAACGGTTGAACAAGCCCACCCCGCCCGTCATCGCCCCGCGCGGATACATCGTCATCAGGTCTTCGTTCGTCGCCGCCGTATTCGGCGTGCGAATGACGAAAGCCTCCACTTTGGTGATCTTCAGCGGACCCGAAGCCGCATACGCCGCCCCGCCCGCCAGCGCCGAAAGAAAGCCGCGCCGCTTCATACTACTCCCCCTTCAGTACAATCGGTTCCCGCACCAGCCGCCGGAACACAAGGTACGCCACCGGGTGCATGAACCCCATCATGATAAAAATCGCGTCGTAGGAATAGTGCTGCACAATCCAGCCCACCAGCCACGTGAACAGCGTCCCGCCCAGCCCGTTGCCAAACGCCACAATCCCGGCCAGCGATCCCACCACATGCGTCGGATAGATATCGTTGGTGATGGTCATGATGTTCGTCTTCCAGGCCATGTGCGCGAACGTCACCACGCAGATGATCCCCAGCACCACGGTATCGGATTGCGCGTACGGAATCAGAATACTCAACGGCATCAGCAGCGCAAACGGCCACATGTCCGTCGCCAGCGCCCGCAGCACCTCCCACTTCC
>CALFYN010000289.1 GCA_937952345.1 uncultured Acidobacteriota bacterium | reverse complement strand
CTCCCTCGCGAAAATCCCTGCTCACCAGAACACTCGATCAAAGGCCGCGCGAGTTGCCCGCCGTCAAGCTCGATCACCTGCTGCGCATGACAGATTCCACGGGTATCTTCCAACACGCCACCTTCAGCATTCCCAATTTCTCCGAAGGCTATTGCACCGATGACAATGCACGCGCTTATATCCTTACCGTGTTGCTGGACGAACTTGGCGGGGATTCCAGCCAGTTGCGCGGCCTTGCTTCTACCTATGCCGCTTTCCTATATCACGCCTTTGATAATCGGACCAGACGCTTTCACAACCACATGAGTTTCGATCGCCACTGGCTCGATCCCCAGGGATCGGAGGACTGCCACGGACGCGCCATCTGGGCGCTTGGCCTCGGCGTCGGGCGCTCCCCCTTCCGCAGTTTCCAAATGATGGCTGGACAACTGTTCGCACTGGCATTGCCCGGCATGATGGAGTTCACATCGCCACGGGCATGGGCCTTCGGCCTCATTGGCATCCATGAGTATCTACGCCGGCTGAAAGGCGACAGCCTGGTCAACCAAACCCGAGAGACACTCCTCTCCAGACTGGTGGGGCTGCTCGATCAGATCGCCAAACCCGGCTGGTGCTGGTTCGAAGACGAACTCTCTTACGACAACGCAAAACTGGCCCACGCCCTCATCCTCTGCGGACGCGCCACCGGCCAGTCTGCTGTGTGCGAGCGCGGTCTCGACGCCCTCCGCTGGCTGAACCAGGTGCAGATGACGGACATGGGCCATTTCCGGCCCATCGGCAGTAACGGATTCTACCGGCGAGGCGGAACACGCGCCGATTTCGATCAGCAGCCAGTCGAGGCGCAGGCCATGGTCTCCGCCTGTCTGGAGGCTTATCGGACCACCTCGGACTTCTGGTGGTACGCGCAGGCCCAGCGCGCGTTCGACTGGTTCGTCGGGTGGAACGACCTAGGCCTCGAACTGTATTCGCCCGACAGCGGCGCCTGCGGTGACGGCCTCCATGTCGATCGAGTCAATCAGAATCAGGGCGCAGAATCCACGCTCGCCTTTCTGCTGTCTTTGGCGGAAATGCGCCTGGCACAGAATATGCACACCAGCTTTAAGGAGCCCATCGCTAACGGCTCTTAATCCAATTCCTATGAATGCACTTCAGGTTCCCATTACGCGTATCCGCACGGTCCTCAGGCCCGACCCGGCGCGGGTGCTTTTGCGCCCTTTCACTCCGGGCCCGTCCGATCGGGTGGCAAGGATCATCGAGCGTATCATGTCCGTACAGGAAGATCATATCGAGTCCCTCCTCGAAGAGATCTGCGACGAATTCTGTCAGCGGCATCAGAATATCAACAGCTTGTTCCGGGAGCGTTTCGTGCAGGTGGCTCGTGACGCTGGGTTGGAGGCGGCCGGTATCTCCGATCGGAGACGCTTGTTGATCGGCTCTTACTTCCTCGCTGAGTACTCGCTGGAAGGCGCGGCACTATTCAACCCGTCCATTGTTCCGCACCCGGATCAAACGGATTTGCCAACGGGCGCGATGCGTTTCATCCTCAGCTTGCGGGCAACCGGAGAAGGGCACATCTCATCCATCACATTTCGCACTGGAGTCATTCATTCCGACAACCGCATTGAGGTCATAACGCCGACGGGCTTCCTCAGCGAACCCCGCCAGATCCCCAATCCTCTCTACGAAAGAGACCTCTTTTTACGCAAGCTTGCCGAACTCGGATTGTCCGGCGCATTCGCCGACCGAGTCATCCACAGATTGGGGGAGTCGTTCGCATTGGAAGAACTTCGCGCCAGTCTCAGAGAGGAACAATCTCGCCTCTCCGACGCCATGTCGCACGAGGATCACAATGCCGCCCAGGGAATCTGGATGCTCGCCCGATCCAATTTCGAAGTGCAGTTCCAGCCGGAACAGCGGTTGTCAGAGCGCATTCTGTTTCCGGCTACGCCCTCGCAACGAAACGGCATGGAAGATGCCCGCTTCGTTTGTTTCGACAACGGGGACGGCACGCGAGTCTACTACGCCACATTCGCCGCATTCGATGGCAAGATCGTGGTGCCGGAACTCGTGGAGACGGCCGACTTCCTCCACTTCCGGTTCCTCACGCTAAACGGGCCCGCGGCCATAAACAAGGGCATGGCCCTCTTTCCCCGCAAGATCGGCGGCCGCTATGCCATGCTCTCCCGTCAGGACAACGAAAACGTGTTCATCATGTTTTCGGAAAACGTCCACTTCTGGAATGAGCGCACGGCGCTGCTGAAGCCCGTGTTCCCCTGGGAACTGGTGCAAGTGGGGAACTGTGGATCCCCCATCGAGACGGAAGCGGGTTGGTTGGTGCTGAGCCATGGTGTAGGCCCGATGCGGAAGTACTGTATTGGCGCTTTCCTGTTGGATCGCAAAGATCCCTCCAAAGTCCTTGGCCGGCTCCCGGAACCCTTACTCCAGCCGATAGAGAGTGAGCGTGAAGGCTACGTTCCCAATGTGGTCTATACTTGCGGTGCGCTTGTGCACAACGGCCAGTTGATCATCCCTTACGGTTTGGCGGACCATGCTACCGGTTTCGCCACCGTCGCTCTCGATTCCGTGCTCGCAGCC
>CALFYN010000288.1 GCA_937952345.1 uncultured Acidobacteriota bacterium | reverse complement strand
AGAGCACCCACGGCTGGAAGTTCGGCCCGAATAGCGGCATCCCGAACAGCGTTCCCGCGCCCAGAATCTCCCGCACGCTACCCAGACAAAACAGCGCGATCGCGAACCCTACGCCCATTCCCAATCCGTCCAGAATCGCCTTCCCTACCGTGTTCTTGCTGGCGAACGCCTCGGCCCGTCCGAGTATGATGCAGTTGACAACGATAAGGGCGATGAACGGGCCGAGGGCTTTATAAACATCGATACTCACTGCCTTGATGATGTAATCCACCATCGTCACGAATGTGGCAATGATCAAAATGTAAGTCGCGATGCGAACCTGCTTGCGCACCAGCTTGCGCACCAGCGAAACCAGCGTGTTCGAACAGACCAGCACAAACAGCGTCGCCAGTCCCATCGCCACGGCATTGCGCGCGCTATTGGTCACCGCCAGCACCGGGCACATGCCCAGCACCTGCACGAACACCGGATTCTGTTTCCAAAGCCCATTGACAAAGGCGTCCATGCTTTCCGAAGGTGACGGCGTACTTGCGTGTGCGTGTGCCATCAGTTCCCTCCCTCAATGCGTTGCAGGTTGCGGTCGATGATGGGAATCATCTGCTTGGCGCTGTTGTTCAGCAGCCGCCCGATGGCGCGCGAGGAAATCGTCGCTCCGGAGATCGCATCCACCTCCCACGGGTTCTTCTTCGTGCCGCTCTTGACCGTGACAATCGGATTCTTCAGCGAAGCGTCCAGTTCCTTGAAATTCGCCAGAAACTTCGGATCCGTGACAATCTTGTCTCCCAATCCCGGCGTCTCTTTCAACTCCGTCACCTTGAATCCGATGATGGCCTTCTTCCCGGGCGAATAGGCATACATGGCGCGAATCACATCGGCATAGCCGCGTTCCGCCCCTTCGATCACCACCCCGATCAACGCTCCGCCGCCATCGTAGCCCGCGAACAGTTTCGGCCCCGGTGCGTCCACACCGGCCAGAATCGTCAGATTCCCCGCCGCGTCCACGCCGTAGATCACCTGCTTCTTCGCGCCCGGCAGCAACTCCGCCACCGTCTCGCGCATGATGATCTCCTGGTTGCGCCGGATTGGCTCCAGCGTCACCTGGTGCGTCGTCACAATCAACAACCCGCATACCAGCGAAACCGTTCCCATCAATTGGATCAGCGTCGCGCTCGAAGGCAAATTCTGGGGAGCCGCCTGGTTCATGCCTTTGCCTCCGCTTTCTTCTTCGTGCCGTAAACCCGCGGCTGCGTAATGTTGTCGATCATCGGCGACACTGCGTTGCCGATCAGAATCGCGTACATCACGCCTTCCGGCAATCCCCCCAGCAGGCGGATCAGAATCGTCAGCACGCCCATGATTGCGCCATAAATCCAAACCCCCAGCGGAGTCACCGGAGACGCCACCATGTCCGTCGCCATGAACACGGCGCCCAGCATCAAGCCGCCCGAAAACAGCATGAACAGCGGATGCGGATATGCCGCCGGGCTCGCCAGATGAAACACGCCGCTCAGTAGGAACGCGCTCATCAGCATCGACGTCGTAATGCGCCAATCCATGAAGTTGCGCGCCACCAGATAAGCCCCGCCCAGCAGAATCAGGATCACCGAAGTTTCCCCCGCCGACCCCGATACATTCCCCAACAGCAGCGGCATCAGATCCGTGCCGATCTTGTCGAATTTCAGCGCCGTTAGCGGAGTCGCGCCCGAGAACGCATCGATGCGCACCCTGGCGATCCATTCCGTGATCACCGCCGGCTGCATGAACGGAAGTGTCAGCGTCGTCGGAATGAATTCCGTGAAGCGCCCGTTGGCCAGCGCCGGCGTATAGGTCGTGATTGCTGTCGGGAACGCCGCCTGCAGGAACGCCCGGCCCACCAGCGCCGGATTGAATACGTTGAACCCCAATCCGCCGAACAGCATCTTGCCCAATCCCACCGCAATGAATCCACCCACCGCCGTCATCCACAGTGGAAATCCCGGAGGCAACGTCAACCCCAGCAGAATCCCTGTAATAATGACACTCGAATCCTGGATCGAAGAGGGCCGCCCCGCCGCGCGGCACAGCACATGTTCCGTCAGTACGCACGACAACGTCGACACCACCAGCAACGCCAGCACGCTGATGCCGAAGTTGTACACCGCATACGCGCACACCGGCAGCATCGCGTACACCACGTTGCGCATGATGACGCTGACGCTGCGCGCCGAGTGCAGATGCGGCGAGGTCCGCAGTACGATTTCAGGCGTTAGACTTGGCGCGCTCACGGGCTTTCCTTTCCCGATTCATCTGCTTGGCCACGCGGAAATGCTGTACCAGCGGGATGTGCGACGGGCAGACATAGCTGCAGCAGCCGCACTCAAAGCAATCCATCAGATGAAAATCCGTTTCCATTTCTTCGTAGCGTTCCTTGCGCGCCAGCATCCCCATCCGTGATGGATTCAGATGCAGCGGGCACACGTCCACGCATGCCCCGCAGCGGATACAAGGAAGAATATCTCCATTGCGCGAAGCCAGTTCCTGGCGCGTCAGCACCAGCACTCCGGTCACGCCCTTCGTCAGCGGCACATCCAGTGAACTGATCGCCGGACCCATCATCGGCCCGCCCAGAATCACGCCCGCCGCTTCCTCCGTGCAACCTGCCTGCTCCAGTGCGAACCGCAGCGGCGTGCCGAGCGCCGCCATGTAATTCCCCGGCTTCTTCAACGCAGGCCCTGCGAAGGTGACTACCCGTTCAATCAATCCCTGATGCCGCGGCAGCAGATCGCCGATCTGCGCCAGCGTCGCCACGTTGAACACCGATACGCCGACATCGCTCGGCAAGCCGCCCGACGGCACTTCCCGTCCCAGCAGCACCTGGATCAACATCTTCTCCGCGCCCTGCGGATAGCGCGCCGGCACCGATTCCACTGAAATATACGGATACGGCACGGCAGCCTTGCGCAGATTCGCAATCGCATCCGGCTTGTTGTCTTCCACGCCAACGATCACGCGTTCCGCGCCCACCGCCTTCATCGCGATGCGAGCCCCGTGCAACACTTCGTCCGGTTGCTCCACCATGACGCGGTGATCGGTGGTGAGATACGGCTCGCATTCGCAGCCGTTCACCATCACCACTTCGATCTTCTTGCCTTCCG